>PSRH01000239.1 GCA_003175915.1 Candidatus Melainabacteria bacterium
AGCCACCACCTGAGCGTGTAGCAAACAGGATCTTTGAGATGGCGTATTGGCAGATTGGACCAATTGGCAGAAAGGTATTTGATCAATTGAAAGAGGCCGTATAGCAAAAATCCTGCCGGTAGAGGGCCGATGAGAATCATCGGCAGATATTGCCCGAGAGCCGATCCGGGCGGTTGCCAGAAAAGCATTGATTGATAGATCAATAAGGCGTCGCCAGCGCTGTGGGCACGAAAGAGCACCCAACCTAAAAGGACAAAGAGCGGCGTACAAAGGGAACCAGCGCTTGCAAAAACTCGCTGAGCGCTTGTCTTACTCGGACCGCGCATTTCTCTGAATTGACGCCAGGCATGGTTTAAGACCAGACCGATACCATGGAAAGCACCCCAGAGCACATAGTGCCAGGAAGCGCCGTGCCAGAGCCCGCCGAGGAGCATGGTTATGAGGAGATTTCTGTATTTTCGCAGCGTGCCGTGTTTCGAGCCGCCCAGCGGTTTGTACAAATAATCTCGCAGCCAGGTCGAGAGACTCATATGCCACCTGTGCCAGAAGTCAATTAGACTTGTCGCCAGGTACGGCTTGTTGAAATTTTCCGGCAACCGGAAGCCGAATAACATCGCAGAACCGCGGCCGATGTCTGTGTAGCCCGAGAAATCATAATAAATCTGCAAGGCGAAGCAGACTGCGCAAAGCCAGGCGTCCAAGCTGGCAAGAGAATGCGGATTGGCAAATCCTTGTTGTACTATCGGTGCGAGATTATCGCCGAGTACTACTTTCTTGAACATTCCTTCGATGATCAGCCAGCAACCGGAGCGGAATAACTTGATATCGAACGGTCCCATAACACTAAGTTGGCCATCAAAATCTTCATAGCGTTTAATTGGACCGGCGATCTGCGAGGGAAAGAAAGCTGCAAATAGGCCAAACGATATGGGGTTCTTGATCGCGTATGAGCCACCATAGACGTCCGTCAAGTAATGGACGAATTCGAAGACAAAAAACGAAATGCCCAGCGGCAAGAGAATATGCAAGTGTGGTGCTGCATTATTTAGGTGAGCCAATTGCATCCAGGGATGCAAGACCTGGTTGAAAAAATGCCAAACGGATTCGAGAAGAAAATTGGTGTACTTAAAAACGATCAGGCAGCCTAAATTAGCGCACAGCCCGATCACATATGCGGCTGATCTTTGAGCCGCAGTTATTTTTCGATGAGCGAGAATTAGACCGATTGAATAATTGACTATCGTTAGAATTGCTAGTAACAGACCGTACTTGGCGAACCAGGACATATAAAAATAATAGCTCGCTAACAAGAGCAAAAGTGGACGAAGGCGCTTGGCGGCGAGCCAATAGAGAGCGACCACCGTTGGCAGAAATAGCAAATACTCGAGGCTGTTGAATAGCACTATCAACCACCAGCGGGGATAAGTCGACTAATTCTAGTGCATCGTCATCATATCCGATAGAGCTCGAGTTTGTTTGGCTCTGTATCGCTTGCGGTTTGCAATATCATGGCATGGGCTTTCAGGACAGAATCAACCATGCGCTCCCAACGATAGTTGGCTGCAGTCAGCCGTGCTTGTCGTGATAAAGCCGCGTTGGTCTCGTGATTCTCAAGCAAAGATGACATCAATCCAGCAAGCTTCTTGGGGTTCAGATGATCTTCTAGAATCAGCGCATCTTTTCTGTGAGTAAGTATTTCAGACACGCCGCTTGCCCGGCTGACGATCGGGACAACTCCGTACCTCATCGCCTCAAGAGGGGCCATACCAAAGGCGTCTATTCTCGAGGGGAATACGATCGCTTGGGCATTCAGATAGAGGCTGGTCATATCATTTTGAAAGTCAAGATACTTCACCTGCTTGGTCAGTCCTAAGACATTGAGACGGATGCGGTCCAGCGGTTTTGCTCGCAGCCCCGCTATGGAGAGCGTAAACGCGTAACCTTTTCTAGCCAGAATCTGGCAGGCGGAAAGCAAAACATCGAGCCCTTTCTTCCTGTAGCCTTTTCCAACGAAAAGAAAGTTGATTGGCGCCTCGGTTTCCTTCCCGGTCGGACTGCTGTCCTCACCTGAAGATATATCGTGCCCCAGCGAATCGACTCCTGGATATGCCACCAGATGTGATGCTGAATTGCGAAAAGAAAGCAAATCATAAGTTCTTTCGAAATCGTCTTTGCTGATATTAGAGGGAAAGACGAGGAGCCTGGCTCGGGACGCCAGCAAGCGATCGTACTTGTTGCGCTCTTTGTAGCTCGGCACCACTTGCAACTTGAAGCGATTAATCCAGCGCTCCCACCACTTGCCGTTCCTGCTCATTCTGGCAACGCTTGGGTTGTGAAAATGGGCTACATCGACTTTTTCAATACAGACCTGTTGACTGTTGATGATATCGAATGGACCGTGCTCCTGGACCAACCTTGAAAATTCCCGAAAATAATAGGCAAGTCGCTCCCGCTTCTTTATTACTCGCGCAGGAGTTTCTAGTTGCACGACGCTTAGATAAGGATGTGTGAAAGTGCTGAGGTGTTCTTCGCAGAAAATGGTTACCTGGCAGCCGCGTTCCAATAGACCCTCGACTAATCTGTGGGCGTAAAGTTCCAGCCCTCCTTTAGGGGAAAATATGCGCATGACCATAGCTACAGATACTCTGCCCAGCCTCTGCCGGTTGATCGTTTTGTTCGGATCTAACGACATTGATCTTTCGCCTGCGCTTTATTTGGCCAAGTCTGATTGAGATGGCTGGATAACAATCTGGCCAACTTTTCTCCACCCAAGCCGTTCAGGTGGGCGGTATCAAAGAATTCCTTACTTGAGAAGATTGAAGGTGAATTGAGGTCCAGGACTTCAGCGCCGTACTTGCTTGCTAAAAGCCTGAGCTCTGACAAGTAACTATCATAGAGTCCGATCGGCATCAGTTGCTGGTTCTGCGCAGTAAGCGGCATATTTACTAAAACCACCCGGGAGCCGAGCTCGCGATTGAGAGATAAGAACCTCTCCAGATATGATGCTTGCTCGATCAAGGTCTTCAGCTTGAATGGGTTGTATCGTTTTCTGTATTCTCGCGTATTGTCTTTGATAGTCTCGGGATAATGCGTACAGACCCCGATGATTCGATCGCCAATCTCAATTTCTTGTGGCGGTTCGCCTCCCTGATCAAGTGCTTTCTGAAAGAATGGCAAAGAGGCCGGCTTAGCGATTTTCTCAAGCCCCTTACGAAGCTCTCTCAGGAAATTTTGCTTTACGCATACGAAATCCGTCCGCATCTGATAAAGATAAGACAATCTGCTTATCGCTTTGTCAATGTAAGCAGGTAGCGATCGATGCCCGGGTGGTATTATCTGGGCGCCGGCAATTTTATTCATGTAGCGTGCCGTGTCCGAACTGGCAGCTCCATCAAAAGCTGCATCTACTAAGTCTCGAGGCGCAATTCCCCAGACGACGAGTTGGGGGCGGTTGGCTTTGTCGATCATTGTCCTTTCAATAGCGTATGCATCGGAGGCCATCTGCCCGCCCACTGCAAACGAGTATGAACGAATCGGCTTTTTTAAGTGCCGCGACAGATTTTCTTCAAGACAAAAAGATTGGTGGTGGAGAGCGCCATCAAGGGGCTGTTTGAGATAAGTAGCGTCGCCATTATTGGTGACAGCCAACATGAGCGACGAACCGAAAATGAGCAGATCGGGCGGGCGCTCTAGCTGCCTGAAGCAGTGCATGCTCCACCAGATTTCGTTGTGTTCGGGAAGATCGAAGCGGTCCGGACGGAAATTCATCCGGCAAAAAAGATCAATTGCGAAAAACAATAGAAGAGCTAATAAAAAGTTGCTCTTGAGAAGGCGAGCATTAAAGGGAAGGGAATCAGTAAATTGAGCGCCCTGGCTGCCGGCAAGTAGCGATCCTGAGGAAGAGCCACGCCTGGTCTCCTCGGAATTTGGGCCCGCCGTCGACGGGAAAGAAGATGTTTGTGGACTCATCCCAATCTTAATCAATGCGATTCTTGAGCGTTCTATTGTAAACCGTGGGTGGGATCTGACGGCGAGCGCTTGACAAGATTTATTTTTCACAACGGCTGTGGCGATTGAAAGCCTTACAACTTTTGGGCAAGGAAAGATGTTTCCTTTGGCTTGAGGGCCAGGTGGCGATCGAGAATGTCCTGGTAACCGGAAGAACCAGGGCGGCGCCTGTCAAAGCCCTGAAGAATTTCGCCGGGGGGATAGTATCTGGTGAACTGAAGGTTGATCGTACCGTCTTCTAACATCGTGGCCATTTCCCAGAGCATTGCCTTGGCGCATTTGTTCGTGGCAAAAGGTAATTCGCCTTTACAAACAATCACTTGAAAGTCGGGTCCTTCTCTTTTGTAAGCCATAGATCATCTCCAAACAACCATTCTCAAAAGGCAGTTTAGGGATGACTTGTGGCAGTCTGGTGGCAATGACGGTGCTATTGCATGACGAATTGCATCGCTTCGACCACGGCTTTGACTGGCGGAGTCTGCAAGTTTCCTTCGATTTGAATCATCTTTACCGGTACGTCCCGGTTCTTCAGAAGCCGAGCCACATCAGTTTGTAACTTAGCCGGGAATACGGTGTTTTCGCTGGCTGAGATGATGCCCACCTTGGTGTGCCTGGGGAAAAATGGCAGGTGCGCCTCCAGGCTATTTTGCCGGTAGACGGCGGCATCTTCCTCGGGTTTTTTACCAAGGGCAGTCTCCATTGATGATTTCACCAGAGGCGCTTCCGTGGTTTTGTGGAGCTCTTCCAGGTCGGCGCTGGGATAGGCGGCAATAATGCCGGTGATTTTCTCGGCGATGTCTTTAGGTGCCAGGCAGGCATAGACTAGAGCGCTGCAAGCACCCATCGAGTCTCCTGCCAAGACGATGCGATTGACTGGATGGCTCTCCAATACGGCGTGGATGTTGTTGGTGATGTCCTCCCTGGCTAGCTTCGTGCCCCAGGAGGGTGTCTTGCCATAGTTACAGGAGAGGATTGCCAGGTGAGGATATTCTTTTACCAGGCCCTGAGCGATGGTCAGTCCGGCCGGTACTTTGAACGGTTCGGTGAAATCCTGATTCAGCCCGTGAAGAAAAACCAGTAAGGTAGCGTCTTGGCCGGAAGCCGAGCTGGGGACGGCCAGGGCATAACTGTCGTCGCTCCCGTCAATTTGGCTGACAAATGCGTGCTTCTGATAAGCCACGCCTGATTTGAGACTGGCCAGTCCGGCAGTTGATGAGGTGAATAGCAGTGCTATTGCACAAAGCAATAATATTTGGGGAATTCTCAAAGCTAGTTCTCTTTTGTGATTACTGAAAGCGGAGCAAAGTTTAGCATCTGTTTGTTTTTGCCGATAAGTAAGAGCTTGAGCTCAAGGTTAATCGCCGTGGACATCAGTCGTAAAGGGTAGGAAATATTTGCAAATGCTCAGTTTAAGCGGCAAGAATAACCTGGATCACCCAGAAAAAACTAACCTAATATTCCCGCCTGGTTGTGTGTGCAGGCAATGCCTTGGACTAGAATCTTATTTTAGGGGTACTTAGTCGGGCATGGTGCCCTCTTAGCGACCCGGTATTATTTCAGGGGCTGTTGCGGTTAGCTTGACGGACAAAACGCTTAAACTAAAGGCGAAAAAAAAGAATCTTGTCCTGATGCAACGTGACATCTGGGCATTAGTCCAGCTTTATTTGCACAGGACGATTGGTTCCAGCCAGCTTGCCAGGCTTTGTTTCCCTGATATCAGCTACGAGACGGCACGCAAGCGTTTACGCAGGTTGCAACAAGCTGGCTTTACTGGATCCAGCTCAAGCGGGCGCATGGAAGGACGCGGACGGCCGGAATTGATTTACTATTTGACCGCCGCCGGTGCGAAAGCTCTTGAACATCATCAAGGCATTTCCTGGGAGACGATTCCAACAGGTCCGCCGCACACGTATCACAAAGAACATTTTCTCCGGCTAGTTGATGTTCGTCTGGCTCTTAAGGACGCCGAGGCGAAGCAATTGCTTTTCGATCTGGACTTTACTACAGGTAGAGAGTTTTGGAAGGAATTGTCTCTTGATCTGAGCGAAGTTCAGGAGCAAGCGGATGCCACAATTACTCTCCGTTATCCGGAAGCAGAGCCGATAAAAATTCTCCTTGAAATTGACACGGGAAATTTCCGGCAGACACGCCATTGGGAACCAAAGATCCGTGCCTTTTTGAAAACCGGATTTCCGATCTGGGTTGTCACAGGCAGCGCGCCGCGCATAGCCACTCTAAGAAAATGGACCCAGCCCCTCTTGGAAGAAGCTCAAGTCGGACCAGGCAAATGCATTTTCGGCGTCTATGATGAAATTATCCAATACGGCATTTTCGGCGCCGGCTGGCAGCGCACCGATGGCAGTATCACCGATTTAAAACCAAGACAGCACGGCCAAAATCGCCCGCAAATTCCATAGTGCGGTGCCCGGCCCTACACTTTCTTTTTTAGAAGACTTTCGGCGTAATGACAGGCGGACAATCGGCCCGCTTCGATTTCCCTCAGAGGCGGAATTTCGACGCGGCAGCGGTCGGCAACGATTGGGCAGCGCGTGTGAAATGAACAACCTGACGGAGGGTTGCTCGGGCTCGGCAGATCGCCTGGCAAGAGGATGCGTTTGCTGCGATCGAAACCTGGATCTGGCACTGGTGCCGCACTAATTAAAGCCTCCGTGTACGGGTGCAAGGGTTGTTCGTAAACTGCCTGGCACGAGCCTATCTCTACAATTTTGCCCAGGTACATGACGGCAATCCGATCACTTATGTAACGCACAACATCCAGGTTGTGAGAGATGAAAAGGTAGGTCAAGCGAAATTCCGCCTTCAAGTCGATAAGCAAGTTGAGGATCTGCGCTTGCACCGATACATCAAGGGCGGAGACTGGTTCGTCAAGAACGATCAGGCGCGGCTTCAAGGCGATTGCCCGAGCTATGCCGATGCGTTGTCTTTGCCCCCCTGAGAACTCATGGGGATATCGCTCAGCCATGTCACTGGCAAGACCAACCAGTTCAAGCAGTTCGTTCACCCGTCTAGTTAATTCTTTACCTTGAGCGATTTTGTGTATCTCGAGCGGTTCGGCGATGATCTGCCTTGCTGTCATGCGCGGGTCGAGACTGGCGTATGGATTTTGAAAAACAAGCTGCAAGTTAGAACGCAGCTGGCGCATGGAATTCTGATCTAAGGTGAGGATATTGACGCCGTCGAAGAGAACGTCTCCTTCCGTGGCGTTGAGCAATCTGAGCATTACCCTTCCGAGGGTAGACTTGCCGCAGCCGGATTCACCAACCAGACCTAAGGTCTCACCGGAGAGGATATTCAAATCGATGCCGTCAAGGGCTCGGACGGCACCAACCTGACGATTGAAGAAACCCTTCCGAATTGGGAAGTGCTTCTTCAGATTTTTGATCGTGACAAGCTCCACCATGACTCTTGAGGATAGCATGTTTGCCGGTGGCGCTAACGGTCAATCTTGCCTGACTGTTCTCAATTACTAAGCCAGGTCCTAGCTTGCGTAGGGGCGATGCCATGCATCGCCAGGGCTGGGCCATGCCCAGCCCCTACAGCGTAGTGTTCCCGGTAGGTGCTGTTACGGTGCTTTCAGGCTGATTTGAATCAGCTTTCTGCCCAGGTAGTGGCAGAGCCGCTCAATCGCATTGCTGTCTGGAGGAAGAGTGTCAGCAGGTACCCAGGCCAGCCGTAAATGTCGTGCCCGCCGTTTCGAGGAAGAAACCAGAGAGCAAGAGCATTCAGCCTTAGAACGTTTGTGATGGCTTCTTCCTGGTTCTTCAGAAGCAGTGGAGGAGTGGCAGCCGGAATGTTTGCTTATCTGGTCATCGGTATAACACGGGGAAGCGGAAGCAAAGTGATTAGCACCATATGCGGTGAATTCCCTGTCTGCTTCAAGTTGGTTTTTCTGCCTCTTAGCTTTGTTGTCATTTGACTGTGGTTCACGAAGAAAGACGAACCAAAAGACCGCATAAATTACGGCTAATTCAACGCCAATGAGCAAATATGCGAACATGATTCCCTCCTGGCTCGAAAGAGCCCTGAGTTTTAGGTCCCTATAGAACAGCGAATTTCGACGTGGAAGAAGAAAAAGTGATTTCACCCGACCCGCGACACTAGTCTAAACAAGCGCTGATAAAAAGATAGGGGTTTCTAATATTAATCCAGTTCTCAAGTGGTTAATTCTGAGAGTGGCAATGGCAGACCAGGCGTGGGTTCCAGGTATTTCTTTCGAGGCTAGGCAAGGCAACCGGCTAGAGGGTTCCGAGGCGATATAGGCAGTGGTGGCAAAGCAAACACAAAATTACCCTGCAAATGAAAATGTGCCCACGGTGTCGGTTGTGGGCGCCGGTTTGATGGGTGCCTCCATTGCAGTGGCCCTTGCTTCAAGCGGTATTCCTGTAAAAGTGAAAGAAATTGACGATGCCGCGCTGGCTAACGGCATGAAGAATATCGACGGGTTATTCAAGAGGATGATTGACAAAGGGCTTTCGTTGGAAGACGCAGCCAATAGGACTTCTCTTATTGAAGCGGTTCATTCATACGAAGAGCTCAATCACGTTGACTTTGTTATAGAGGCAGTGCACGAATCTCTTGCCGTCAAATCAAAGGTGTTTGAGCAACTCGATGCTGTCTGTGACAAGGAATGCATCCTTGCCTCCAATACCTCCAGTCTTTCAATTACGCAAATTGCTTCGTTTACAAATCGGCCCGAGCGAGTGATCGGAATGCATTTTTTCAACCCGGCTCATGTTATGAAACTTGTGGAAGTTATTCCTGGCGTGCGCACCTCTAATGCCACTGTGCACATTGCCATCGCGCTTGGTATCAGGCTCGGTAAGCTGGCCGTCAAAGTAGAGGAATGCCCTTCCTTTCTGGTCAACCGCTTGCTATCTCGCTACTTGAACGAGGCCCTCTGGCTTACACAAGAAAAAAAGGCAACGGTGGAAGAAATAGACGAGGCAGCTTGCCGGTTGCTTATGCCTTTAGGACCGCTTGCTCTTCGCGATATGAACGGCCTGGATATCGGTCTTGCTGTGGCTCGTTTTAATTTTCAGGAATACGGTGAGCGCTTCCGGCCGCCACCTATATTGGAAAAAATGGTTGAGGCCAACATGCTCGGCCGCAAAACACTCGCCGGCTTTTACACGTACGATGGTAAGACTCGCAAAGCAACTTCAGTAAATCCGGAATTCCTGGGCTTGCTTAATTCGATCAACCCTGACAAAGTTGGTCGAATTACCGAAAGCGATTCCTTAAGACTGTTTTTGCCGATGATCAACGAAGCGTTTATAGCCCTGCAAGAAAAAATTTGCTGGCCTGATGATCTCGATCCTGCCCTTAAGGCTGGGCTGGGCATGCGCAAGGGACCGTTGGAATTCGCCTTTGAAATTGGCTTGGCTAATTGCTTGAAGCAGATTGAACATTGTTTTGAGCAATACGGCGAGCGATTTAGACCAGCACAACTTCTTAAAAGATTTGTGTGGGCAGGGAAGACGTCGCTAAGTTAGATCGACAAGGTGATGAGAGATAAACGTACTGAACTATTCGCCATAACGCTCATCATCTTGAGCGGCATTCTCTTGTATTTCCTCAAGTTGGCCTCTGTCGGCATCACCGATCCAGGAGAGGCTTATTATGCAGAAGCAGGACGCGAGATGATTGAGAGCGGCGACTATGTCGTCCCTCATTTGAACTACCAGATCTATTTTTCTAAGCCGATTTTGACCTTCTGGATGATCGCTTTTGCCTACAAGGTTTTTGGAGTGAGCGAGTTCAGCGCTCGTATACTATTTGCCGTTTTAATCCTGCTTATATTGCTTTCGACCTACTGGCTGGCCAGTCGACTGAAAAACTGGCGATGCGGATTGATGGCTAGTCTGATGACGGCAACTGCCCCGCTCTTTATGGCAGTGGCTAAGTTGTCGCCGATTGATATTGCTTTTACCTGTTTCTGGGATCTGGCAATGTTCGCTTTGATCGCTACCCTTTGTTTGAACACGTCCTTCTGGCCGGTTTTTTATGTAATGCTTGCCCTGGCCGCCCTCACCAAGGGGCCAGTAGCCCTGGTCCTGGCGGCGCTGGCGTTCTTCATCTTCCTGGTGTGCGAAAGGCCGCCCTTGCATGTCTTAAGCCAACGACTGCGAAAGCTCAATCTTCCTTTCGGTGTCTTGCTTTTTGCTCTAATAACCGTGCCGTGGTATCTCGCTGTTGGCAGGGCGACGGACGGACTCTTTCCGAAAGTCTTCTTCCTGTACGAAAACTTTGCTCGCTTTGCCGGGCGCACGAATTTAGCTCATACGAACTGGTATCACTATCTGATCGTTTCACTCTACGGTTTCTTCCCCTGGATTCTTTTCCTCATACCCAGTTTTGGGCCGGCTTTCAGACGGCCGCAACATCTTGATAGCCTCGCTTCCGATCTGACTTCTTCGCAAGCCCAGCATTCTGCCTTGATATTCATTGCCTGTCTTATCGGAACGATATTCTTGTTTTTTAGTTGCTCGCGTACCCAACTGGATACCTATTTACTGCCAGCTCTGGCACCCATGGCCATTTTGGTGGCGAACTACTTCGAAAGCAAGCTTGAGGACTCGAAATCGAGCCTGGTTGTGGGCAGTCAGGTCTCGCTCAGACCTCTATTTTTTGCCAGCACTATATTCTTAGTGATCGGTTGTTTGGTGTTGGTTGCCTCTGTCATAGCCGCCAACCGGATTGCCGAAAACGATATCAGATATGGTGTTATGGCCGCTGCTCTGAGCATGGCGGCGGGCTATGTAGCTCAGCACTGGTTTTACCGCAAACAAAAGTATGGCGTGATGTTCACTGCTATCTTTGCCGGGACGATTTTGGCCGCGACGATTGCCGGGCAAACAGCTTTTACCCTTTTGGATCAGGAAGGACAGCGCGATTTGAGACTGCTCTGCGATCGCATCCGGGCTACGGACGCGCAGGTCGCGATTTTCAGGACCTTCAAACCGTCGATCATGTTCTACATAAAACGGCCTGTAGACTCGTTCTTTCACACATCCCAACTTCTACCGCTCGATGATGAGAATAATGCCGACCGTGACAATAAGTTGCTTATTATTGCCCACGACAAAACTCTTGGTGAATTGCAAGCGGCCGCCGGCAACCGGCTGAAACTGTTCGAACGCCGCGGCAACTGGTCAGTGTGGCAGGCCCCGCATGCAAAGCTGGAAAAAGTGCAATCCCTTAAAGCAATTTTCACTAACAATAATGCCTTTGAAAAAGCGGTGAGCGGGGAGAGCGATTGGGGCCCACTTACGGTTCCCTACGCCGGTGGTGATCCAGATTGGCATAGTCAGAAGCCAAATTGATGCAATTTTTAGGCGATTCGGCCGGCTTGTTTCACACAATGTCCACGACTTAGGAGTTTTACTGGTAGGGGCTGGGCAATGCCCAACCGGGCGATGCATGGCATCGCCCCTACAGATTTTTTAAGACGCCATCGGGTTTTTGCGGCGCCGCTCGACCCAGTCGTGAGAGGATTTCTAATAGTATGATGTGAAGATGGTCTTGAGAAAAACCTATGGCTAGTTCCGATATTTGGTTGCGTTGGCTGAGCATTTTCCTTTCCTTACAGTTCGTCATTGCCTCTCCTCTGGCAAGTTTTGCTGCTAGCGAGGTTTCTGCCGCTTTGAGCTACGCCGACCTGGTCAAACTGGGGCAGTGCGAAAAGATTCTCTTTGGCGATTCCCATAAAAACCTGCCCAGCGAGGAGCGGAT
>PSRH01000288.1 GCA_003175915.1 Candidatus Melainabacteria bacterium
AAAAAAAACAGTTTTTCTTGCCTGCTGAAATTTCTAGGAAAGAGGGTCGGCTAAAGTTCAAAGCCAGATCCGCTTATTCGCAGACTTTCATGGATAATAGAGTCATCTTGGTTTGACTAGGAAGTCGGGCTGTTGTGAGCAGAAGCAAAGTTCCTACCGAGCCTTCAACGGAAAGGACAGAAGCGTCGGCAGCATCGGCCGCAGTCCTCTACTACCTCGAAACGTCTCTTGAAAACCCGCTTGGTTTTAAGGAGCAGAGCCGCGACTCTGCCTGGGGCCGAATCGCCCAATTGGAGTCCGTGGGAGCCGGCAATTTCTGTTCGGCGGCGTTCCCGGGCAGTTCGTTGAACCGCCCACTCTGGCAGTTATCTGCCAGATTTTTGATCGCGGTAATCCTCTTTGGGGGCGCTTTTGTCGTCACCACTGAAAGTCCCGCTCAAGCCGGCCTGCTTTCATTTTTTCACCATAAGAAGAAACACCATCCTGAGTTCGTTGACGAAACAAGCGAAGAGACAAGTGCCGCCCCCGCTTCCAATCCGCTAAGCTCGCCGTCTCGCCCAGTGCAGCCGCAGACCGCACCAAAGGGTGCAAGCCCAACTTTTTACCAAAGGCGAACAACAAGCGCTGATTACTATGGCAAAGATAGAGGCAGTGGAGAGTCATTGGCTCCTCCACTTAAATCGGTCAAGCGCGACTGGCTTCCGCCTCAGCCGACCAACTGCGCCTGTTTGGGGAATCAAAAACAGATTATTCGCATCGGTGTCGCCTTCAATATCGCCAGCTTCGAGCTGATTACGCCTGATGGAGCGCAGCTGATTGATGCCTCAAGCGGTGCAATGGTGGCGAGGCTGCCACCGCAAAATCGCTGGTCGACAGCCTCAGCCAATCAGAACCTAGTGTTCAGACCGAAACAACCAGCACAGCTAGGCTCTGCCAGGTGGGCAACAGAAAACTCAGGGCAAGCAAGACTCAAGTCAGTCGCTTATTACCAGCCGGCAGTACCCAACTTCCAGGACGACAGCAACTATGGCGATCGTTGTCTTGCTTTGCCTTTGACCGGCAGCCCAACCGGAGCCGGTTACTTTGTCAGGCCTTTCGATTCAGGAAATCAAGAAGGTGTAGTTGGGCTTAACGGGCGGCTCTTCAGGGGAGCCCTCTTAATTCAACCGGCTAATCCTGCCGGTACTGCTTTCAATGCCATCAATTACCTGTCAATCGAGGATTATCTACTTTCCGTGGTACCTTCGGAAATGCCCAGCGCCTGGCCGCTGGAAGCCTTGAAGGCTCAAGCCATAGCGGCAAGATCGTATGCTTATGCCAATCTGGGCAAGCACGGCAGCGAGGGCTACGATCTCAAAGACAACACCGAAGATCAAGCATACAGCGGCATAAAGTCTGAATATAATTCGACGAATTTGGCGGTGGCCAGTACTAACAATCTGGTCATGAAATATGATGGCAAGCCGATCTGCGCCTATTTTCATAGCACCAGTGGTGGTAGTACGGAGCTCTCCGAAAATGTCTGGAGCAAACCACTACCATATCTTAAAGCAGTAGCAGACTACGACGATCTTTCCCCTCACTTTTCCTGGAGCCGCAAGTTTTCTATTGACGAAATCGAGGCTAAGCTCGCCTCAGGGGTAGCTCCGGTACTGACTCTCTTTGTTGTCTCCCGCAGCCAATCACAGCGAGTCAGCAATCTTTTGGTAGTGGGCAAGAACAACGCCAAAATCTTTTCGGGCGAAAGCGTCCGTCGCCAGTTAAAGCTCCCCAGTACTAATTTTAATGTCTTTTCTTTGCCTGGCTGTTACACCTTCTGCGGGCGTGGTTATGGCCACGGTTTGGGGCTTTCGCAATGGGGAGCGCGAGCCTTGGCGGAACAAGGTTATAATGCAGCTCAGATCCTGACGTATTACTATAAGGACATCGTCATCGAGCCTGTAGTAGACAACTCCGGCAGTTGAGGTAACCGTTTTGCCCGAAGGCGCAGCTTTTCAGTCATTTTTCCTCCAATCCTTTGCCATCTTCGTAATGCTGGCGATTCTGAGCGTACTGATCATCGTTCACGAATGCGGGCACTACCTGGTGGCGCGCTTGTTCGGATTTCAAACTCCAGTTTTCGGTTTCGGCTTACCATTCAGCCCCCACTGGACGATTGCCCGCAAGTGGGGCACTGAATTTCGCATTCACGCCCTTTTGTTGGGCGGCTTTGTCTTAATTCCCGAATTAGGCGATGAAACGTCGCTGGAAGAGACCTTCTCGGTACCGCTTAAGCCCTTCCGCAAATTTCCCATCTGGCAGCGGGCGTTGGTGGCCTTTGCCGGAGTCGGCTTTAATATCTTGTTCGCCTACCTGGTCATGGTCGTCATGTTCTTCAGCCTGGGTAGACCCGAATCAACCACGATTGTGCAATCGCTTATAAACGAGATTCCCATCGCTTCCCAAGCCGGGGTTAAGGTGGGCGACGAGCTCGTGGCCGTGAACGAGGTCAAAGTTTCCAATACGACCGACGCCATTAAGAAACTGAGCGCTCACAAGAACGACCTGGTCACCCTGGACTTATTGCGCAACGGCCAGCCAGTCAGGCTGTCAATGCGCACCAACGCCGACGGCAAAGTGGGCATGGGCCTCTTGTCACCGGTCACTTATAAAAAAGTGGAAGGCGGATTTTTGAGGACCTGCGGAGAGGCGGCCGTCAAATTGTGGACGCTTACCGGCAGCATGCTAGATGCCCTGGGCCAGATGCTGTCCGGAATTGTTTCTTCTATAGGCCAACATCTGACTGGAAACGCCAAAGCGCACACTCCAGGCGCACTGGGCTTGCAAGATCTACATGGCGTTTTGATGGTGGTTGCCCTCGGTGCTGATTACGCCCAGCAGGACTGGAACCAGCTCTTCCTTTTCACGATCATGATCAGCATGGACCTGGCCATCGTCAATCTTCTTCCTATCCCGGCCCTGGACGGAGGGCACCTGGCATTCCTCTTCTTTGAGGCATTAAGAGGGAGACCAGTCAAGGAAAACGTCAAAGGTGAGTTGATCAAATGGGGTTTTATTAGTTTGTTGCTGTTAATGGCCGTAGTCATGGTTAATGATGTGACTGCGCTGTTCACCGGCAAATTTGAATTCAAATCAGGCCATAATAAAAACAGCAACAATGGCAAAGCTCCTGCCCCGAATGAAAGTACTTCGCCGGCAATAAAGGCAGAGCCATCGACAAACAAGTGATCCAGCGACTTAACAAGGAATCGGCAAATGCCCTATTACGAATACCGCTGCCTGGAATGCCGAGAAGTCTTTGGAATCGATCGTTCAATGGGCGATACGACTGCCGTTCACTGCCAGCAATGTAGGAGCGAAAAGGTAAGCCGCATCTGGAACGCTTTCATTCGTGCCGGCGGTATTACACCTGATGTCGGACAAGGCGCCTCGCGCTCAAGCAAGAGCACTTCTTCTGGTGGCGGCTGCGGCTCCTGCAGTTCCTCTTCTTGTGGCACCTGTCACTGATTGAATTGTTGTCGTCATGACCGCCAGACGGCCAATCTGGCCGTATACTTAATTCACCCGTTCGCTGAGGTGTCTATGACCCAATCTCAACCAGATGGAAGCCCGGAAGACGTGCTCACGAAGTTATTAGCAACTCTCAGGCCGGATCAGCAAGAGGCGCTCAGACGTAAGCTCAATGAGAAAGCCTGGAACGAACAATTTAATAAGTTATGCGCCAAGCTTAAAAATCCAGGCGGACTCCAGGAAGAAGAGACTATTGGAAAAAGATTTGCCTCGTCCTTCCAACACCTAATCGATCGGCTGTCCTCCGGTGATATTGACGAGGACATCAAGCAAGCCTGCCGTACAGCGTGGGAAACCTTCACCCTGACGATCCAGTCTCAACCAGATGATCAGGACAGAGAAAATGCTGACTCAGACGATCCGCAAATTCACTTGGAAATAGCCTACCAGGCGGCCCAGAACAATTTGATCGGACTAAGACAGGCCGTTGCTCAAGCGATCGCCACTGAAAAGCAGTTGGAAAAACAGGTGCAACAAAACAAGGATCAAGCAGCGACATGGCAGAATCGAGCAGACATGGCGACCCAGCAAAATAATGAGGATTTGTGCAAACAGGCGTTGCAAAGAAAGCAGCAATATAAAGAAGCTGCTCTTGCCCTGGAGCAACAACACGAAAAGCAGAAAGAAGCTGTGGTTGAGCTACGTGATCGATTTACCAAACTGGAGCTGGAAGTCCAGAAATTCTATACGAAAAAGCAGCTGCTTGTTACTCGGGCCAAGGTTGCCGCGGCTACAGTGCAAGCAAACGAGATCTTAAACCGCACCATCGCTAGCGGCGCTCTCAGTGTAATAGAGCGCATGGAACAAAAGGTTGCTGAAAGGGAGGCGATCGCCTCTCATCTGGCTGAATTAAGCGATAAAGGCAGTGCCGAAGCGGAGACCGAAGTAGAGTCGGTATTGATCAAAGCTGCCACAAGCATCGATCGACTCGCCTTAGTACTCGAGCGACTGGAGCGTCGAGTTAACGAGGACGAAAACAAAGAGGGTATTGGGTCTAAGCAGTAACTGCCCGTCTTAAGAAGCGAGAAAATCGCCTTTACAGGGGCTCCCGAGCCAATTTACTAGCGTCCACGACCGGCTGATCCGCCAGTAACGAACGCAATAGCGTCTCTTCTTCTTCTTGCATTTCAAAGGATTCAGAATCATTGGGAAAGTCCTGGCTCATGACGTCGCGGGCGTAGTTGACCACCGCTTCGTGGCAGGTATGAGCGAGATTGGCGTAGCGGCGTACGAACTTGGGCTTGAAGTCCGTATACTTGCCCAGCAGATCGTCAGTCACCAGAATTTGACCATCGCATTCATTACCGGCACCGATGCCGATAGTCGGAATGCCGATGCGCTGTGTGATAAGCTTTGCCACCACATGCGGCACCATCTCCAAAACGACGCTGAAGGCGCCGGCACGCTCGAGCGCCTGGGCATCCCTGAGAAGCTTGAAGGCTTCCTTGGCGGTTCTTCCCTGAACACGATTGCCTCCTAACCCATGAATCGCCTGCGGCGTAAAACCAAGATGCCCCATCACCGGAATACCCAGGCCAACTAGACGCTCGACAATGTCGAGGGTTAGATCAGTGGCTCCTTCTAACTTGACTGCATGCGCTTGCGCTTCTTTGACAAAACGGCCGGCGTTAGTGATCGCCTGAGTCATCTCAACCTGATAACTCATAAAAGGGAGGTCGGCAACTACCAGCGAATTCTGCACGCCTCTGGTCACAGCACGGGCATGGTGCAACATCTGATCAACGGTAACAGAGTGAGTAGTGCGGTGCCCCAGCGCCACCATGGCCAGGCTATCGCCGACTAAGATGACATCAACGCCGGCCCGGTCGAGAATCTGGGCAGTGGCATAATCGTAGGCAGTGAGGGCGACAATTTTAGTGCCTTCGCTTTTGTATTTTTGCAAGGTGAGTACGGACACAACTTTGTTTTTAGCCATGAAGGACCTTGTCAGTTCGACGCCTCGGGAATGATGATTTCAATACCCTCTTTGACGGATTTCCTGTTCTCGACTGCGTCGGCGCGCATCCTCTTGCTGCAAGGCGACTATGTGTTTGGGATCGTAGGGGTATTTGCCCTCAATTTCATGGAATCTCTGATACATAAGTCCGGCGTCAGCCGGCAGGCTCAGTTTTTCCAGGAGATAGGCCATATTGTAGTAAACGCCGGGGAAATTTGGCAGTAGCGCCATGCCTTTTTTGTATTGTTCCATCGCTCCCTGAAGGTCGCCGCTCGCCTCAGCGAGCAGCCCCAGGTTTTGATTAGCTTCAAAACTGTCCGGGTTGAGCTGAAGGACATGGGCAAAGGTTGACTTTGCCTGCTCAATCTCGCCACTCTCGGCCTCATTAATGCCCTTATTGAGAAGGGCATTGACCTCGGCAGGATCATAATTGCTATGCGGCTTGCGCTTGGTCTCGGAGCGCACTTGTTTGATCAGCTCGTTTACGTGCCTTAATGTGGCAGTCTGATCCTTTTGCATGGCCGCTACTTGCTTCCAGGCATCGATCGAATCAGCCAATCGATCCTTATACTCGTTGCACTTGGCAATAAATTCTTGTGCCTTCACTATTTCTACCGCCGGATACTTGTTGGTTTCGGTATAGACCGGGTTGATTTTCAGAGCAGCCTGCATCTCAAGCAAACATCTATCCAGATCACCACGGTAATAACGTAACCTGCCTAATTCATAGTGACTAGCGGCCAGTTTCGGATCACAACTGAGAGATGTTCGGTAGGCGGTTTCGGCATCATCAAGTTTGCAATCGGCACAATAAATGGTGCCTAGATAGTAGTGGATCATAGGATTTTCAGGCACTAGTTTGGCAGCAAGCCGCAGTTTTTCCAATGATTCGCTGATCTCATTGACGCCGGCGCTGGCCTGTTCGTATATAGCCAGACCAAGGTCGCGCACCGCCTCAAAATAGTTGGGCTTAAGCCGGACGGCATCCTGATATTGCTCGATTGCTCCTTGCAGATCACCTTGCCTCTGGAGAATCTCGCCCATGTGGTAATAGGGCTCGGCATACTTGGGGTCGATTTTTATCGTCTCTCTAAATTGTTGTTTTGCTTCATCGAGTCGACCGATCTTTTGCAGAAAGACTCCGTAATTGTTTCGACACTGCGTGTAGTTATAGTCGCAAGTAAGGGCAGAGCGAAACATCAAATTGGCATTGTAATTGTCGCCGGACTGAGACATGGCCAGAGCACACAGGTGAAAGAGCTCTCGGTTGCCTGGATCCACGTGAATGGCCTTCTGCAGGAGATTGATGCAGTTGGTGTAATCCTCATTTTTATAGGCTTTCTTGGCTTTCTGAAAAAGCACAGACGATTGAGCTCTGTCGCCTGGCAACGGATTGCGCCAGACGTCTTGAGCAAGACAAGGCAAAAACACAAAGCTAAGCCAGAGAGTAAGAAGGAAAAGCGGCGCCGTGCCGTTTATCTTTCGCGTTAGTCCTGGCATCTTTCCTCCTCAATTTGCCGATTGCCAAGATCTTTGAATCTCGGCCGGCTGCCGATCTTGTCCTTGATCATAACGTTAAGTCGGTTTTCAAGCTTAGCTTTAAGGTCAGTCGCCGGGCAAGATCAGAAACTACAAAATGTTGTGAAGAGAGCAATTTGGGCCAACGTTGCCACTGCGACGCTCTGACATAATGACAGGAAATTTCAGGCAGGGTCGGCTTAAGTGCATGGCTCGGGCTAATTATCAGGCGGAGCAAGGTTGGTTGACACGGCTCACAACTCTCAAATAGAAAGCATCAAAGACAGGGTGCGAGGAACAATCCTAGCCAGCGCTTGCGGCAATTCGCTGGGGGGTTCTGCTATCGGGCTGACCAGAAAAGAGATTATGATTTCGACCGGACTGGCGCAGCTGAAGGACTTCGCACCCGGCTTATCGCGCAGCCAGATGCCCGAACACAAAGCCGGCAATATACTTGCCGATTCATTTCTCGCCCTCACCCTGGCGGAATCGCTCATTGCCGGCAAAGGGCACCTTCATGACGAAGATTTGCGGAAGCGCTTCGCTGAACTGATTGAAGATCCCGAATTTCTCGCTTCGGGCCCGGGGGCTGTCTGTCTGGGAACGATTCGCTGCATGATCGACGCCACCGCTTCAGGGCTTCAGTGCTTCAATCTACCTGATCCATCTACGGCGGTGCGAGCCTTCCCATTAGGGTGTCTGCCTGGACCACCGAAAACGGCCGAATTGAAAACTGCCGCCAATCTTCAATGTGCCGCTGCTTACAGTGATAAAAGTGTGGCAGCCGCGGCCGTCGTCGTAGCAGACACGGTCAATTTCCTGGTTCAAGGCGGCAAAATTGACACTGTCGAGGAAGTTCATGCTTTCGTGCAAAGAGAGCTTGAGGTGGCGCGCTCATTGGATGACCGCTTCGCCGATGCCTGGGATGGCATCGCCCCCGATCTGGATTATTCAGGCATGCCAGACGACCTGCCTTATTCCTTGATCAATGTGCAAGCGAACGTGGCGGAATTGGTGCCAACGGCGGCGGGAATCTTTTTGATTTTTCGCCATGACCTGGAAAAATCTATCTGTGCTGCCGCTCTTTCCGGCGGCGATACGGATACGGTCGCTTGTCTTGTTGGTGCCTTTGCCGGTGCCTACCACGGTGCCAAAGCCCTTCCTTCCAGATGGACAGAACAAATCGCACATAAAGAGAGGATCAACCATGTCGCAGCAAATCTTGCCGACTTTTGGAATTAGTATTGAACAAGAAAGCAAACGGGGGTTATTGATGAGTAGACTAGCTGACAAGGTGGCCATTGTGACTGGCAGCGGACGCGGCATTGGCAAATCGATTGCCATGGCCTTTCTGCGCGAAGGAGCAAAGGTGGTCATTAGTGATATTAACGAGCAGCTTTGCAACTCAACGGCCGAGGAGCTGCGTAGCACTGGCGGCGAAGCATTCAGCGCACCCTGCAACGTCACAGTGTCCGAGACGATTGAAAAAATGGTCGAGGAAGTGATGAATAAGTATGGACGCATCGACATACTTGTCAATAACGCCGGTATCACTCGCGACGACCTTTTCATGCGGATGACTGAGCAGCAGTGGCAGGCCGTAATCGATACCAATTTGACCTCTGCTTTCAAAGTAACCAAACCAGTATTGAAAGTGATGTCCAAGCAGCGCTCCGGTCGCATCATCAATATCGCCTCCACTACAGGAGTGCACGGCAACCCGGGACAAATAAACTACGCAGCCGCCAAAGCGGGCTTGATTGGCTTAACCAAAACTATTGCCCTGGAATACGCCTCCAGAAACATAACTTCAAACGCTGTCGCACCAGGCTTTATCGACACCGATATGACAAGAGCGCTTGGTGAGGAAAAAATAAGCAAAGTCACTGAACGAATCCCACTCGGCAGGATGGGCACTCCTGATGATATAGCTGAGGCGGTTCTCTTCTTCGCCGGGCCGGGAAGTTATGTCACCGGACAGGTACTGGAAGTGAACGGCGGGTTGTATACCTAATTTAAGCGGGTGTCTTTGTAAGCGCTTCGTCGCCTCGGCAAGCCTCGCCTTCTGCGCGCGTGTCCGAAGCTCCAGTCCGCACGGCGCCTCACCGCCCTCCCCTTTGCTTTACTTCTGCCCTTGCGATCGCGGCGTCGGCGGTATCTGATAAAGATCGCCAAGCCAGGTTCGTAACGTCCAGGCCAGCGTTGTCTAAGCCATCTTTGACCGGGCGAAAACCAGGTTAAGTCCTGATGATTACTTGCTTTTGCCTCATAGTAGCGAAGGCTCAAAAAATATTCACGATTGAAAAGTGGTTACGAAAAGGCCGCTTGTGTGATTCTAATTACGCCAACGTGATATCCTAGTTCGCCTTGGTGCGCTATGGCGGCCAGTCGGTCTTTCGTGCGTTTTTTTGATAGGGGGTTTGAGGACAATATGGAAGAAAAGGAAGCCTTCGAGCGAGTGAAGAAGGTGGCCGTTGCGCAGCTGAACGTCAATGCGGACGAAGTGAC
>PSRH01000218.1 GCA_003175915.1 Candidatus Melainabacteria bacterium
TTTATGCTAAACAGCTGCGAGACTGGGCCGCGTTCTGGAAAAGTGCCGGTCATCCAGAGTACGCCAAATCATGGAAACTAGTAGAGGGAATTCACGAGAAGCGGCATTAGATGTATGAGCTGGAAAACCATTCTCGGTCAGTCAAATTTGAAAATTGCGGAAAAGGGGTTCATTTTGGTTTTGGTTCCTCTTTTGCTTGGACTAATTTTCATTGGTTGTCTAACTGTTCTTCTCAATCAAGCTGAGCGAGATCGAAGTCGTGAGGAGCACGCCCGCAGGGTCATTTCTATGGCCACCAACCTCAATTCGCATGCCCTCGAAGGCATTCAATCTCTGATCGGATACGTATTGACCAGAAGCGACACCATCGCTCAACAATACGATCGAGTCGTGGCGAGGTTGCCGAGCGAGTTTCAAGAGCTCTCTGAGGAAACGAAGAGCGATCCTGAGGAGGCCAAGCTAGTCGAGCGCATGCAGTTGGTAATGAGAAGAGCGATGACTCTACTGGGCGCCATGCGTAATGCTAATGATCCGATCTACAATCCAAATGAGATATGGTACCTGGGTGGTGTGAGAACCCACGTCACTGGCTTGCTGCAACAGTTTCTTTTAGAACAGCAGAAACTAATTGCCTACGAGGAAAGCCATCGACCATCAAGCCTGGCATCTGATGCCACAACGCGAGATCGTCTCAGTCAGGCACTTCACCTGGGCATTGCCGTTGAGATCGTTATGAGCCTTCTTCTAGCAGCCTACTTTAGTCGCACAGTGACAAGCCGGATCAAGACCCTGGTAGAGAACGCGCTTCGCTTCAAACACAGGGAAGAACTTCATCCTACATTAGACGGAAGCGACGAACTTGCCCAGCTGGATTCTGTCTTTCACGGCATGGCTAAAGAGAGAAACGAAGCAGAAGAATTCATTCGAGAGAGCGAGGCCAGAGTGCGAATGATCTTGGAAAGCATGCCGGTGGCCCTTTTGGTAGTCGATCAAGAAGGAACAGTAGGGGCTGTCAATACGCAGGCCGAGCATATGCTTGGATTTTCCTCGAAAGACATGATCGGCAAGCAGCTGAAGACCATTCTTTCGGAGCAATCTAGTAATGGTCAGAATGAGTTATCGATTGAAGTATTAGTGAAGGCGGTTGGTCGTTCGATAGAAGTGTATGCTCGTCGCAATGATGGAGAAAACTTACCCGTTGAACTATCGGCGAGCCAGTTACAAATGCGCGAGGGCCCGAGGCTACTTGTCACTATGTTGGATGTCACAGAACGCCACCAGATTGAACGTTTGAAACGGGAATTTGTCAACATGATTAGTCATGACTTAAAGACTCCTCTGACATCAATCGTCGGAAATCTGGCCCTCGTTGGAGCGAACGCATTTGGCGAGCTGTCAGAACGAGGCAAACATATAGTCAATACTTCTGAGAAACAGGCGGTACGCTTGATCGATCTGATCAATGACTTATTGTTGCTCGAGAAGATGGAGGCTGGTGGCTTCGAACTGCACATTGCGAAAACAGATCTGGCAGACGTAATTGAACAGTCAATCGAGGCGGTGAGGGAGACAGCGCGTGCTCGCTCGATTACCATAGAGGGACCGAAAACAGATGCAACTGTTTATGCAGATGGCATGCGGCTGGTTCAGGTACTTGTGAATCTGTTATCCAATGCCATCAAGTTTTCACCGGATAACGGCGTAGTGAAAGTATTGGTGGAAGAAAAGGAAGATTCGACGGAGGTAAAGGTAGTAGATCAAGGTCGAGGCATACCATTGGCACATAGGCAGAACATATTCGAAAAGTTCAAGCAAGTACATTTATCTGATTCACGTGAGAAGGGCGGAACGGGCCTTGGGCTTCCGATTTGCAAGCTCATTATCGAAAAACATGGGGGGACGATCGGTGTCGAGAGCGAAGAGCAAATGGGCAGTACATTCTGGTTTAGCATCCCAACAAAGGCGTAGAGGGATAGGAATATGTGGTCGTTGATTCAAGGGAAACGGCTCAAATTGATAGTCACTTTCTTCGCCGGCATGCTTCAGCTTCCGGTATTAGCTGAAAGTGCTCCGCCACCTTACTGGACGAGACTAATGCTGGCCGGCAAGCATGCCAAACAAGGGAATTGGTATGAGCAAGCCGTGAATGTGGCTGAAAAGTTTGGAGAAGAAGATCCTAGACTCCATCTTGCCTTACATGCTGCTGCGGTCGAAAGTGCGCTTCATGGTGGAAGGAACAGACAGGCCGAGATGTTTTTCAAAAGGGATATTGCGCTCCTGGAAAACATCGGACCCGATTTTCCCGACCTCGTTTCTGATTTCTTTGAATTGGCACAGATCTATGAAGCTGAGAGGAGATATTTGGAATCGGAGCGACTGCTTGTACGTGCTCTAGCAATCAGAAGAAAATGGGAAGATGTGCAGTCTGATGATCCATTTAACGCTGCTATCCTGGGCGAACTTTGTATCGTCTACAACGACCTTGGGCAGACTAGTAAGTCTAGTGAAATGCATGCTCAGATGGTCGAAGATTGCAAACAATTGCGGACCAGTCAATCCCGCGCTACTTGCTTTCAAACACTGTCAAATCTTTTTCACAACTATGTCTGTAACCATAAGGAACTTCCTAAGCAACAGAAAAGACGCTTCTTGCAGATGGCCCTGGAATTTTCGAAATTGGCACTCATCGATGCCAAGCATGCGGTCGACATTGGTAATGAACTGCGCAAAGCAGGCGCTATTTGTTGGGCACTGGGTGATTTAAAGCAAAGCGAGCAATTTTTCAGGGAAGGCATGGACCTTGGTTTGGACCAGCTCGAAACCATTCCCGATGTTGCAAGTTGGAATCTAATCGCATTTGATGATTTTCTATTTGCACAGCACCGTGAACGCGAAGTAGAGCAACTACAGGCCAGGTATTTACAGGCGGTTGCCAAAACGTTCGGAAATGCGAGCCGTGCCTATGGGAATGCGCTCGGCTGCTGCGCGGACATATGGTGGACCCACAAGTTTTTTGATAGGGGACAGCAACTTAGATTGCAATCCAATGCGGTCCTCGATAGATTAGGTAGGCGTTAGTCAATTTGTTGCCAGCCAAGTTAGGATAGACTTTGTGATGTTTCCCGGTAGTTAGGTTGTGAAATTGAGAGTGAATGAGTTTTAGGTCAATAATAGATCAATCAAATCTTAAGATGGCGTACAAGGGCGTCATCCTCGTCTCCGTGCCGTTGTTGCTTGGAGTACTGTTGATAATGGCGCTCTTTCTTTTGCTCAAGCAAACCGAACGGGAAGTTGAGCGAGAGACACATTATCGTACGGTTTCAATGGAGGCAAATGTGCTAGGTGGCACGCTGATCGATTGTGTCTACACTCTCTCTGGATACTGCTTCATCAAGAGCAAGGCGCTTGGCGACCGCTATGATCAGGTAGCAGCCAAGATTCCTGAAAAGTTGCAAGAGCTCGCTGACCTGGTTCGGAATTATCCGGATGAGTTGAAATCAGTACAACGCATGCAAATGCTTAGCCGGCGAACCATGAGCCTACTCAATACTTTGCGTCACTCTGAAGAGGATGAGGGGAGTGATCCGCATCAGGTTATTTTGTTGTTGGGCACCAGATCACATTTGAAGTCTTTGATTATGGAGTTCCTGAAAGAACAACAAAAACTGGTGGGCGCTCTGAAGACCTATGAGTCACCCGGTATGACGTTTTCTGCTGTGAGCGAGAGGCTGCAACAGGTTCTCTTATTCGGTGTGATTGTCATGTTTGTTGCCAGCTTGATACTTGCCGTTTACTTCAGCCGAGCAATCACCGGACGACTGAATACAGTTTTAGATAACACGATTCGTTTTACTCACCATAAAACGCTGCTTCCGACCTTGCAAGGTTCAGACGAGATTGCCAGCTTAGACAAGGTATTTCATAGCATGGCTACTACCATAGATGAAGGCGTCAATCTGATTAAGCAGGGTGAAGCAAGGGTTCGCTTAGTACTGGAAAGCATGCCGGTTGGACTGATCATCATTGATGAAGCTGGGTTGGTCGAAAGCATAAACGAGCGCACCAAGGAAATGCTTGGCTACGCGTCTAGTGATCTTGTCGGCAAACATTTGATTACTATTTTTCCTGAGAAGTTTAATGGTGGACCGACCTCGTTCACAACCGAGCTTACACAAAGGGCATTGGGGCATTCAATCGAGTGTGATGCCATTTGTAGCGATGGTCGAAATCTGCCGGTGGAACTATCGATCAGTCATTTGCAAATGAGTGAAGGCGAACGGTTGCTGACCACTATTGTAGATATCACTGAGCGTCGCGAGGTTGAGCGCTTGAAGCAAGAGTTCGTAAACATGATTAGTCATGATTTGAAAACGCCATTGACTTCGATCGTCGGAAATCTTGCACTAGTGGCTGCCGACGCTTTCGGGCCGTTGAACGAACGAGGCAAGTATCTTGTGGATTCGTCGGAGAAGCAAGCCGCCAGGTTGATCAGTATGATTAACGACCTATTGCTTTTAGAAAAAATGGAAGCAGGTGGATTTGAACTGCATATTAGTAAAACCGATATTTCCGATATCCTACGACAGGCAAGGGAAGCAGTGGCGGAAAATGCGCGACAAAGGTCCGTCCTGATCGAAACTGAAGCAACGGAAGCGATAGTACTGGCAGATGGAGCGCGGATCGTTCAAGTAGTTACAAATCTACTTTCGAATGCCATCAAATTTTCGCCCGAGAATGGGGTTGTGAAAGTCGTCGTAGAGGAGAGGCCTGACTGGCTGGAGTTAAGGGTAGCGGATCAAGGCCGCGGCATACCCGTTGAATACCAGAAGACGATCTTCGAGAAATTCAAGCAAGTGGAGTTATCTGATTCGCGAGAAAAGGGTGGGACCGGACTGGGGTTGCCTATCTGTAAAATAATTGTCGAAAAGCATGGAGGGACAATCGGCGTTCAGAGCCAGGAAGGTAAAGGCAGTACCTTCTGGTTCCGTCTACCGAAAGTCGCAACGGTGTGAGGTTCGATTTAAGTTCAGCGATGTAATTGGAGTTGAGATCTTACCATCGCACGTTGTATGGCACGCATAGCGCCGAGAGGGCTGTTGCCCGGGAGAGAGAGTTGGACCTCTTGTTCGGCGCCATTGGCGTCGATGATTGTGCTGGTTGTTACTACAAAACCGCCATGGTTCGGGCTCGATGAAAGGCGGAGAGCATGGTTGGTACCAGGGACGGCAATATCCATGTACACGTGCTCTGGGTCGACCTGTTCTACTTCCGGAACATAGACGACCTGAGAACTTATTCCAAATCGTTGCAAGAGTTCGCGAAATTTGTTGAAAAGGTTCGCTAGTTCGCGGGGATTGTTTTGGAAGCCAGCGCACCATTCGTTCAACCTGGTCAGGTCTGCCTGACC
>PSRH01000217.1 GCA_003175915.1 Candidatus Melainabacteria bacterium
TCGTCGTCGTCATATGGACAACAAAACTCAAACTCATTCGGGCACCAAAACTCAAGTGGCTTCGGCCAGAGAATGAGACTCTTTAACAACATGTTCGGTGGTCAGTAGACGATTAACTATCGCTGGTCGGTCTATTCATGCCCACAGGCAGTCTGCGGCGTCCCCAATGTCCCTGCTTTGATTCGAACAACCCAGGAAGTTGAAAACCGCAGCCAGGACATGTGCCGTCCTTTAAAGCGAAACCGTTAATATCGTACCAATCGCGCTCAATCAGGCATTTCTTGCACTGAGGACAATACGTACTTGAACCAGTCGGATCGTGCACATTGCCTGTGTAGGCGTATTTGATACCAGCTTTGATGGCTTGTTGCCGAGCTCTAGTTAAGGTCTCGGGTGGTGTGGGCGGGGTGTCCATCATTCTAAAGTCGGGATGGAATGCCGTGAAATGCACGGGCACATCTTCACCAAGATTAGTGACAATCCAATCACACATCGCCGCTGTTTCTTCCGGCGAATCGTTCTGTCCGGGGATCATCAGATTGGTGATTTCAAACCAAACATCGCTCTCGTGCTTTAACCACTTGAGCGTATCCAGCACAGGTTCCAGCGCTGCCAGACTGAGACGCTTGTAGAATTTTTCTGTGAACGCTTTTAGATCAACGTTGGCCGCGTCCATAACAGAGTAAAACTCAGGGCGTGCTTCAGGTGTGATATATCCTGCAGTTACTGCTACTGCTTTTATGCCGACCTGGTGACAGGCTTTTGCTGTATCGATTGCGTATTCGGCCCAAATTACCGGATCGTTATAGGTGAATGCCACACTTCGACAACCCAGTTTTAATGCCGTTTCTGCTATATCCTCCGGCGTAGCACGCTCGCTCAGTATTTCAACTTCTCTAGACTTGCTTATCGACCAGTTCTGGCAGAACTGGCAGCCGAGATTGCATCCCGCCGTACCAAAGGACAAAACACTTGTGCCTGGTAGAAAGTGATTCAACGGTTTCTTTTCAATCGGATCAACGCAAAAGCCGGTACTCTTGCCGTAAGTGGTGAGAATCATCTCGCCGCCCTGGTGTTTGCGGACGAAGCAAAAGCCGCGGTCACCCTCTTTGAGGACACAGGCACGGGGACACAAATCACAATGAATGGCTGTGCGGTCCTCGGTATAGTGCCAGTATCGACCCGGCCGACCTTGAACAACTTCATTTACTGAAGTATGTTCGTCAGCCTTAGTTTGCTTGTCTTGGTCCATGATACACACCAGCAACAGCTAACCAGACTCCCGGTCTTCCCAGATCAAGTATAACCAAGAACTTCCTGGTTGACGTTGACAAGCCGCTACTTTGTTCTGGCAGTAAGCCTTTCGGGGTTCATTAACGCCCGTTGCGATGCTTACCGCTCTGACCAAGCTTAGCCTTTATGCTGCTCAGCTCTTCGGATATGTGATTCAATGCCAGAAATATACGCTGCTCGAGCATGAGTTCTGGGTTCCCCGGATTAGACCTGGCGGACTTCAATCGTTTTTGCACCGCTTGGTTAACGTCCTTTTCAGTGATCTTGTTCACGGCCATCGCCTTTTTGCAACTTTCCTTCCAAATCTCGTTATCGACCAATTGTTCGACAATCGCATCGAACATTTTCTCTCTGAAGACCTTTGGAGAAACACCATTGCGAGTGCTAATTGATCTCTTTTTGCTAGCCTTTGCGGGAGATCCGCTGATCTCGGCAAGCAAGATATCATTGCCAAGCTGTATGCAGCCGTTGCAAATAAAGGCTCCCGGCCCGCAGATCATTTTCCTTACTTGCTCTTCCGGTTTGCCGCAAAAGGAACACGTGAAAACGGGGGATTTTTCGCTACCTTTCTTGGTAGCAGCGGCCTTCTTTGCTTTCCTCATCTAATCTTTCCTCTTTAACGGCTGTCATCGAACAAGTATATGCCCGCGATCCTTATGAATCAGTACCTATAGCTTCTTTTTCGATTACCCACATATCATATAACAAGTCATGTTGCCTTTTCTTCTGGTCCGCACCTTGCAATTTCTTCTGAACCTCGGTCTCAACTTCGCTTGCGTCAATACCATTTCTCTGCATCGCATGCCGAAATACTTCCTTCCAATTCTCCATGCTGTAAACGTAGTTGACGATCGCCTCTAGCACCTCCTCGCGGCTCGGTTTAGCTGGACCAATTCGTACCTTCGGAGTATATGAAGAAGACCAAGGTTCTAACCCTGCGTCCATAAGAATTTCATCGCACAAATCTACGCATTCGTTGCAGATGTATTTAGTTGGACCCTTCAACAGTTTCTGCACCATCGTCTGAGGTTTGCTGCAGAACGAACACTTCAACTTCGAATCGGCTTTTTCCGTTGGCTTATCCTTCTCCGCAATCAGTAGCTCGTCGCATTCCTTGACGCATTCGTCACAGATATATACGCCCGGGCCTGCGATCATCTTCTTGACCTTATCCTGTGTCTTGTTGCAGAAAGTGCACGTTAGCCTTGAACCTGTTACTTTCGTCATGTGGTCTCTCCTCCGATCCCTGTCAAGTCTACGTGTACCGCTTCGACAGAGGACCACTCATCATCGTCGAGAAGTATGTGGCACAACTCTACGCATTCATCGCAAATATGTTTATCTGGACCCTTTAGAAGGCTTTTCACATTCGATCTTGGCTTGTCACAGAATGAGCATTTGTCGTTTCCATCTAGATGGTTTCCTGGTTTGTTGCCTTCCGCTTTCAATAATTCATCGCAATCTTTCAAGCATCCATCGCATATGAAAACTCCAGAGCCGGCGATTAACTTTTCGACTTGATCATTAGACTTGCCGCAGAAGCCACAGCATAGTCGTTTGTTCGTTGAGCTCGTTTCGGCACGATTGGACATATTCCAACTCCTCCGTTTATCGACAAGATCGTCGGACTGCGAAGGACTATATACCCAATTTGCACCTTGTCAAGAACCCACCGAATATTGTTTGAGAATTCGGCTCCAATCACCGCGGGCTTTCAAGATTAATTCGATTACTTCGCGTACGGCACCCTCTCCACCCTTAGCTTTCGTGACGAAATGAGCTATCTTCTTCACTTCTTCACGGGCGTTGCTCACAACACAGGCCAAGCCTGCTTTTTTTAGTATGGGCGCATCGGTCAAATCGTCGCCTATATAGGCAAACTCTGGCTCGCTTAACATAGCGTTGGCCAAAATTTCGTTGAGAACAGGAATTTTGTCTAGATTTCCCTGATATAGAAATCTGACGCGCTTGTTCTCAGCGTATTCCTCGACGGCCTTCGATTCGCGGCCCGTGATAAATCCCGTGGTGATTCCGACCGCATTCAAGAAGTTAAACCCAAGGCCGTCGTGACAATTAAAGCCCTTTGTCTCAAAGGGCATGCCGCTATCCTGCGGAACATAAAAGACGCTTCCGTCGGTCAAGACACCATCAACGTCCATCAGTAATAGTTTAATCTTGCTGGCTCTTTCGATCGCGTCTTGATTAGGAACGGTCCCACACCAACTGGGATTAGTTGTTTTATTGGCTGTTTTCATGTATTCCTCAGCACAATCGATTATTGGCAAGTGCCCAATTAGGGCCAACTCTTCCTACAATAGCTGAGCCAAGCGACTATGGTTCGTCTTACCGAGTGAAAAGATTGAAAGACTATCCGCTCGTCCCTTAAATACTATTCTTGATTCCAAGCTCTACCCGGATATCCATACCCTGGCGGGTACATACCATTTGAATTAACAAATGCGATCGCGCTATAGTCACCAGGCTGGCTATTTTGGGAATCTGCAAGTGGCGCTGTTCTACTGTTTCATCCTGCTTTGCCTGGCGATGCCGCAAGCAGGGTTTTCTCGCCCAAATAGTCATCCCTCGCCGACGCCTGAGGTCGAGGAAACGGTCCAACTGGTCGACGTGCCTTCTGTTTCCATCGAGAATCCCAAAGCAGCAGTCAAATTGATCCCCACAACTAAGCCGGTTTTGCGCCTGGACTGCGACATTCTCATAGCAGGCGGCGGTCTCGGTGGCCTGGCGGCTGCACTGAAGATTTATGACCTGAGCCATTCGGCCTTGCTGCCAAAATCTTCGCCAGTAAAAGTCTTACTAACCGAGGAATCAAATTGGCTGGGAGGGCAAATCACTAGCCAGGGAGTTTCTGCATTCGATGAAAACCACCTGGTAGAAAGTTCTGGTGCGTGCCGAAAGTATCAAGATCTGCGCAAGGCGATTAGTGACTTTTATCGAAACAATCACAAATTATCGAGCGATGCTCAAAACGATGCCTATTTGAATCCAGGATCCTGCTGGGTGAGCAAGCTAGCTTTCGAGCCCAAAGTAGCTCTGTCAGTAATCGATCAGTTTACGCAGCCAGCTATGGAAGATTCATCGCTTAAGATCCTCTATCGGCACAAGATATTTAAAGCTATCAGCACTCGCCGCAGGAAACAATCGGAACCTGTCAGCTCGAATTTTGTGAGAGAGTACTGGGCCACCAACCTGGATACCGGCAAGACCGTCCGCATCAGGGCGAAGATCTGTCTCGATGCCACCGAGCTTGGTGACATCTTACCTCTGGCACACCTCGACTACAGCAGTGGTTCCGAATCTCAAGCCCAAACAGGGGAACCTCATGCAGCACCAAAAGAAGATCCAGACAACGTGCAAGATTTTACCTATCCATTCATTGTTGAATTCAGAGATGCGGAAGCGCACAGAATTGATAAACCGCCGCACTACGATGAATTTGAAGAGCGGCAAAAATTTTCTCTGGACGGCTATAGAATGTTCAGACTCGGAGCAAAGAACCAAAGGAACGACGGCACTGATCATTCCGCGTTTTGGGAATACAGGCGTTTGATTGACGCCAGCAACTTCTCCGGTCCAGATTTTCCTTATGACCTCTCTATGATCAACTGGGAGAGCAATGACCTGAGGGGTTTCAATATCATCGACAAGCCGGCCGTCGTCCAGGCAGAACGTCTCGCCCTGGCAAAATCGCTCAGTTTGGGCTTCCTCTATTGGCTCCAAAACAAAGCCCCCAGAGACGAGGGTGGCTATGGTTATCCGGAACTGCTCCTGCGTAAGGATATGTTGGGAAGCAAAGACGGACTCTCACAATATCCCTACATCCGCGAGGCCCGCCGGGCAAAAACCTGCCAGACGATCGTAGAACAAGACATAGTTCGCGCTTGGACTGCTGGGGCTAGGGCCAGAACCTATCAGGATTCAGTAGGTATTGGCTCTTATCCCGTCGATATACACGGACATCAAGATGTTGCAGGCACATGTCAGTCGACCAGACCCTTTGAGATTCCGCTTGGCGCCTTGGTTCCCAGTATTCTCACCAACGTGCTGCCCGCGTGCAAAAACATCGGCACCACTCATGTCACCAACGGAGCCTACCGCCTTCATCCAATCGAGTGGGCAATTGGAGAAGCGCAAGGTACATTGGCGCTCTTCGCCCTCAAACACAAAGTGCGGCCAATGGAAGCTTTTGGTCAATTGTCCATGGTACGTAGCTTGCAGCAACTCCTGATTGAATCCGGAACGCCCATCTATTGGTACAGCGATGTACCGACCAACCATCCACAATTTAAAGCTATCCAGTATCTGGCAGCGACCGATATCTTCAAGGGAAATCCCAACAGCTTGCACTTCGAACCAGATCGGCCAATCACCCGAGCCGAAGCGGCAGTCGCGTTTGCCCAACTACTCTTTCCCAGTCCGTTGTCGAGGCGGGAGAATCAATTCGCCGACAAAGTGACCGATCTGGCCGGATTCGAGTACGCAAAACCAGCCGTAGAAGCTTGCTTGAGCAAACTGGTAATGATGGCCGATGCCAACAACAATTTCCGTCCAAGCGAGGCTTTAGCGAGCAACGAGCTTGAATGGGCAGCACAATACAAGCCAATTGAGAAAATCTCAAACATCCATTCCTTCGTTCCTCAATTCGCGCCTACCACAACCATAACGCGCAGCCAATTCGCCGCCTGGCTCTACGAGATTGCTACTTCTAAACGATACACAGGGCGCCGCTAAGTTATACGGCTTGTCCGACGCATTGTTCATAGAGCGCAATGGCCGCCTCAGCACGGGTACCAGTGAAATTCGTGGTTGACTGCTTCCGGAGAGAAATGTTCCACGCCTGCCACTCACTTTCTGTGATCTTCTCGTCAGGACGGAAGAAAAGATCCGTGTCACTGCCCAAGGAAAGACGAGAACAGGCAAGCATTTGCACTGCTTCAAAAGCTCGATGGCCCAGAGGAACATCGCTAAACCAATAAAGCGGAATGCCGTCGCCTAGCAATTGCCTTTGTAACTCGGTGATCAATGATTGACTTTCGTAGACTTCCGCAGGCAGGTGGCGGTGGCGTATACAGAACGCAGCCAAAATGCCCGCCGACTCCCCGATATTCCATTCGATCGGGTGCAATCTGTACGCACCGTTGGTGAGATGAGTCGTGCCCAAGTTCTTACTTGCGGGCAGCAAGTTTTTTAGCCGTATGGGCAAAAGTGCACCAAGCGGAATCTGAAACGGTCGGGTGGCTACATAAGCATTCGGTTCCCCATGTCCGTTCGGATGAATGTCCAGCGCATAGTGCCCAATTCCGACGGAATCAGGCATAAAAACAGCACGGGCATTTTCTCCACGACAGGGGTTCCCTTTGAAATCAGCAACCACAATTTCCTGTTCGAGTATCGTTCGCAGAGACTTGATTCGGCGCGACTCTCTAATATACGGTTTGATGGCAGCGCCATCCCGTGTGTCAAACACATCTGAGCGCAGACGAAATTCCGGATAACCACGGGCACGTCCGGACGAATCGTCCTCACGCGGGCACTCTGTCTGCAACCAGAAAAGATATCCCATCGATGCACGTCTAGCCCGTTCGAGAGTCTGCTTGATTTTGGCCGCATCACCGGCGTCGGCTCCGATTATATTGCCGCCGTAGAAATCATTGCCGGCCGTATTGATCATGGCCAGATCTTTCTTGATCCGCGGATCGTCAAAGTTTTCCGCAGCCAGCAACCTTCGATACGTCCACCAGGGAAACGCCCCTTGAAATAGACCTGTGATCGCACCGTGTTTGACATGGTACTTCTGCGCAGCTTTTAGCTCTTCGTAGTCTTCCGGCGCCGGAATCACGTTGGACTCTTTGGTCTCCGGTGACCATTCCAGAGGGAACGAAAAAGTAAACGGCTGCACCCAATCGGGATGCGCTTCCTCAGGTGCGTCAGGTTCACCTGTCTGCTTCCGGCTTTCTGCACCGGTTACCCAGTCTTCTCCCTCAGTACCAGCCATGGCCACCAGGTCTCCCAGGTCTGTGGCATCAAGAACAAATCTGGGATGAATTTCCATCTCCTTTGATTCACCTGAGCGACAAGTAACTCGCTTTATCCTGCCATGATCATCTGTGTGACAAGCAAGGACGGTCGCATTGAAAAAAATCCTCAGACGCCCAGAGTCTACAAGTGGAGAAACAAACTGGTTGAGAATTCGGGCACCCACCTTTGGTTCAAAACTGAAGTGCGCCACCCAACAGCTACCAGGGTTAAGATATGGCTCGGCAGCCGCTTTTGCCGTCAGTTTGAAGTTCGCACGGTAGTAGTCGCGAACTGCATTTCTGAAGGCATAATACCTGCGGGTAGCACCGAATTGTTCTATGACGGGATGTTCATCAGGTGTCGAAACTCCTTGAGAGGTGAGCTGCCCTCCGAGCCAATCCGTTTCTTCCAGCAAAATTACGCTAGCTCCACTCTCCGCTGCGGCTAGGGCCGCGGCTGTACCGCCGGTACTGGCACCAACAACAAGAATGTCACATTCTAATTTCACGCAAGCTTCCCGATTCAACCCTCAGACCTTAGCCACAGGAATCTCTTCCAGTGCAATTTCCACTTCAAAGACTCGTTCCCATGGGAATCGCAAGCTAATCTCGCCAGGATCAAATCCCATATTTTGTTTGAGCTGTTGCAACAAAGGCTCCATCAATTCCTGGAGCTGCTTTTGCACAGCCCGGCCAGCCAATTGGGGACGAACCTGTGTTTGATAGGCCCAGTCATCGGCATAGCGCACAAACTGCGCTCTAGCAAAACACTTGTCTGAAGAATAACCGCGCCGATGCGCAAACCATCGAGCTATACCGAGAGCCAGAGCCGATCCAACCGTGTTCCCAGTGGTATTCCATCCCGCGTATGCCCAGACCTTATCCAGGAGTTTTCTATTCGACATCACCGCTTTGATCAATAACGGATCAGCCCCATTGGAGTACGCCACGTCACAAAGAATTGCGGGAACTTTTGACTGCTCAAGGAGCTTGATCGTATTGCCGACGATTTTCTCTGTATCGAGACTACGCAAATCGGTACTCCCAGGAAGCCATACATGATCGCCCTGGACTTCACCACCAGTGTGAACGATGATCGCTAATTCTGCCTGATCGGTCGAACTATCATGCACTACCGTCAACCCTGCTGCCTGGCATTGGGTTCGCATCGTTTTCTCGATTGTCTGTCCCTCGAAATTACTGGCGATATTTTTCCCCCTTTCCGGGCTGAAATGAAGCAATACTGGCAGCCTGTTTGATTCGCTTTTCACGAGCCACCGACTGATAAGCGCTTCTAGGACTTCATCCGCACCGGCATAAGCCGCTATCGTCTTCCCCAAAAATGAACCAGCGCGGGCGGCCAATTCAGACTTTTCAAGAACATTGAGACCGTATTCACCGGTGTCATCCTGGCTGAAGACAAGATAATCGATCAAGCCAGTTTTTGCCATTTCCACAAGCTGCTGATTCACCTGAAAATTTCTTTGGCGTCTATTGAAGAAATCGTTGCGCACTTGCTCCGGTATCGCCTTTTCGATTTCGGCCAGCTCTTTATCAAATCTGCCATTATCTAGTCGGTTTTTATGTTTAAGCGTCGACCACTGAAATAGTTTTTGCCCGTGCTCATCCCAATAATCGGGTTCTTCTGTCGCGTCGTTGTAGTTGGGAATGCGCATAATGCTCGCCTGGGCATATACTTGCACTTTCGAATCACCAAGCGATTTCCAGCTGGCGATTGCTCGTGTCCTCTCGATCACCTCCGCTAGCGAATCATGAGAACGGCGCGAAGGAATCAATCCACCATATAGCAGGCTATCCAGGCAGACAAATATTGCCTTTGGTTTGACCTTCATCAGAGCATCATTAAGCCATTGGCTCAATAAATTCAGGTCGGTTGGCGCTTTTAGAGAGCCCATCAAATTTCGCGCGGGTACGATCGGCTCAACACCGGCAGCAGCAGCAACCATTTGAGGAAAGACGTAGGTCACCGGCCGATTGTCGATCGGTATAAGAATAACTTTCTCACCGCTCATAACCTTCTCTCAATCGTTGTCGTGTTCTCTAGCGATACAACAAGAGATCTCGAGTAACGGAGGCTATTTCACCCACAAGGCCAGAAGAAATTATAGCGCAAACACAAGATCCCGCTTGGATTCCCTCCAGCAGCCTGTCGGCAGCTAAGAAGCCATTAAGCCAGTCAATGTCAGGAAACAATTGGCAGTGTTCGTCGTCTCTTCACTTGTCTGCTATAGACGACAGCAAATTTGGAGGTCGAAATGCACGATTTGGAGAGCCTAGCCCTTCGCGACGTAGAGTTGATAGCGCGAATGAGATCTGGATGGCAGTTTGGCTATGACGGCATTGACTATTTTGCTCAGAGAGATCAGGAAGGAAGTACGCGCCTGTGCGGCGAAAGCCTCAATGAAGTTTTGGACATGATTGATAACAGAAATCAAGATAAGCGACAGCAGTTGGATTCTTATTCTTAGTCTTACTATCGCCCACGCGTGAAGCGATCTCACAATTAGTACAACCCCAATAACTTGCCAATCCCGCCAGGGAAACACGCTAGAATATGGCGCGTCCTACTTTGGAGAGTGGCAATGTCTGCGGTTCTGTTTTCAATTCTAGTGGTGGTCGGCAGCACCGCCCTGGCTGTTTGCGGCATGCTGTTTGTACGGACACGCTTTGTTTTAGATGAGTTGCGCTCCCACCATGAAGTGGCGGGTTATCTTTTGGGCGTTGTCGGTACGTTATACGCGGTTCTACTGGGTCTTGTCGTGGTTGACGTTCAGTCGAAACACCAGCAGGCAAGAACAATGGAAGAAACCGAGGCGAGTTCCACAGCCGATCTTTTCCACCTCGCTAATTCCTTTCCAAATGCTCAACGCATGGCCATGCAAAATGACCTTATAGACTATGTGAACGTTGTCGTTGATTACGAATGGCACGAAGAAGCAAATCCAGACACGAGGAGCAGGAGTAGCGGTCCGCTCCGCCATGTCTGGAGAATCTTGAACAGCTACGAACCAAAGTCCTTTCATGAGCAAGCTTCTTACCAGCAAGCACTGGCTACGCTCAGTCAACTATCCGACAGCCGCCGCTATCGCATAATCTCTTCAAGAAGCAGCATTTCACCGGTTTTATGGGCCGTACTTTTGGCAGGGGCAGCTCTCACCGTTTTGTTCACGTATTTCTTTGGCCTACAAAGTCTCACATCGCAGATGATTATGACCAGCATGCTCAGTGTCTGTCTTTCCCTCAATGTACTTCTGGTACTTCTCTATAGCAATCCTTACAAGGGCGACTTGCAAGTTCAACCTAGCGGCTTCAGATACGATCAACGTGCCTTCCAAGAAATACTGAAGGAAAGAGCAGTTACTCCTTAGAAGCGGTCTTGAGCAGAATCGGGCGATAATGAAGCCAGGAGGGAGAACGTATCTGTGGATCTTGAGCTTTCTAAGGATGCCTGGTTAAAGGCTACCGATGCCTGTGTGCTCTTGCGATGCCTAAAATTAAGCGCTCCTGAAACAAGCAAGAATCGCAATTTGCTACGGGCATTCGCCGCCAACTGTGGTAAGCATGACACGCACAGTGTTGATCCTGACTTCATCAAAAAGATAGAGATGGTTGCGCGCCAGGAATTGTCAGAGCAAGTACTGAACCCGATGCGCGAGCAAGTTCTCACTGAACTTGACCGCTATTATCATATTGATTATGACAAGGACCCTTCCTACTCCGGGGTAGTGGAAGCAGATCTAAGACCCCTAGAGCGAATGTGCGACATTGATATTTCCTGGGAAGAACTTTGTGATGTAGCTATGGAAATGGTTACCCGGGTTCTGCGTCGCAATTCAATATATCCGGACAGAGCCAGTATTAATGAGGCCGGTCTGGCAAATCTATTAAGGCTCTGGTTACCATGTCCTTGGGATTGATTTATTAACCATTTAGTTTAGTTCAATGTGTCACCGTATATGGTGCTCCCCTGGGCCAAAAAAGCTAAGAAAAGAAAGAAGGCGGGCAGCGCACGGTAGTGCGCCAACCGCCTTCTCCAATTACTTCATGATGGTTAGAGTGGGGCTCCGCTCAGTTTGAGGAGGTGACAGTGAAGCACCCCTACACAATTCGCCACCTCGTCCATCCTGAGTTGCATGGACTCCAGCGGAGGGTTGAGCGTCTCCAGGGCCTCCAAGACTTTTGCTTCACATGTTACTGATAATTCATCATGTCTGCTCATTACAGAAGTTAGCGCATAAGGATTCACAAATTCATCCCGATGATTGTGAAACCATGGCTTGGGAAATGATTGCGGGGGATGGTGTTAGAAAAATGAAAAGGCAACGCGCGAACCTATCGAAACTATCAGTTCTAATTGCTGTCAATGTCTTGCTCTCAGGAAGCTTCCAAGATCCTGCCTTTGCCCTGGTGTCTGGAGTAATGGTTGGAGGACAACAGGCCTTCAATCCAAACTCGGCACAAAAGAGCTCAGCCATTCAGAAGAACATCAACAATGCTCTTGTTGCCAGTCCCAACAAAGGGCCATCGGCGGTGGGTATTGTCCTGGTGAAGGGACAACCAGTGATAACGCTCGGCGGTTTCTATATATGTACGGTGGACCAGGCGAGCGCCAAGGCGGCCAACACAACTCCGACCCTGTTAGCGCAGCGTTGGGCAAGCGGGCTCAAGGCAGCACTGCAAAATCAGCCAAAGGTCACTTCCTACGTCAATAGATTGACTGACCAGATCGCCGCTCAACCCGGCACGACAACTACGGAAGCTGGTTCATATCCCTATTACAAGCAAGGAAAAGCAATCTATGTTCCAGCTGGTATGACCATACCAGTAACGCTGCGTAACGGACTTTCCAGCGAAAACGCTCAGCCCGGCGACCTCATTGAAGCAACAATCACCGAAGACATCAACCTTGGTGAAACTTCCATTCCCCAAAATTCCATCGTCAGCGGGCAAATCACCGACGCGAAAGCCGGTAGTCGCTTGGCCCACGCAGGTGTGCTGGGATTGAAATTCAACAAAATCAGAACCCCTGAGGGCGTAGAAACGCCAATTGTGGCACACATTATCGGAGGTTTGTCTAAATACGGCGAAGTGGGGGGCGCGAATACCGGTGTCTATGCCGGTGAGGGCACCAGGCAGAAAGTAAAAAGAGCAGCACTGCACGGCGCAATTGGTGCCGGCGCCGGAGCATTGCTCGGCACAACGATTGGTGCCATCGCCAGTCACGGTTACGGAACTGGTCGGGGCGCCATTGCCGGCACGGTGATTGGCGGTTCATTGGGTGTTGCCGAAAGCCTCTTGCTGCATAAGGGAGCGGATGTGCACGTCAGTTCAGGAGAAGTTCTGAAATTGCAGTTGGATGCGCCAGCAACGCTTGCCTGCAACTGATCGGCCGAAGCATCGCTGGTAACTACCGTAGGACTAAATTGGTTGCTGAAATTGTGCTACTTCGATTAGTAGCATTAGAACAATAGTATCGAATACGGTGCCCGGGAGTGCAAAAAAATTCCGGAAGGACAGAACTCCGGGGCAAGCCCGGTGTTCTGTCCTTCCGGAACGAGGTCGTCCGCCATCACACTTGCGCCAACAACTCGCGGATCGGAACCCGCCAGTCCCCCTCGGTGACGTGCTCGAACCTGCCCAGGAATGGCCCTCGGGCTTCGGCCTCCCCAGCGAGCAGGGCGATCAGTTGCCTGCGCGTCCTGCGGGCGAAGTCCAACCAGTCGGTGGGAGCGGTTTCGCCTGC
>PSRH01000185.1 GCA_003175915.1 Candidatus Melainabacteria bacterium
GGCAACCTCACAAAAATCACAGACTTTGCCCGCAAGGCCAGGGAAGGCGGCGCGGCCATGGCGATATTTCCGGAGATGGCCATTTGCGGCTATCCCCCCAAAGATCTTTTGCTAAAAGACAGTTTCGTCAAAGCCAACCTGGCGGCCCTCGATCAGCTCGCCCGCGAGCAGTTGGAATTGGCTCTACTAGTTGGTTGCGTCGATGTTAATCCGGGCAAGGGCAGGCCGTTATTCAATGCTTGCGCTTATATAGCGGAGGGGCAAATCAAGGCCAAACAATACAAGACGCTTCTGCCCAACTACGATGTTTTTGACGAAGATCGCTACTTCGAACCGGCCTCTGAAACAGCCAATTGCCTTGTTCAAGGACATTCTTTCGGATTATCAATCTGCGAGGACATCTGGAATTCCGGGCAGGGCGAAATATCGGAACGCTACCGGGAGGACCCGGTCACTCACCTGGCGAAAGCAAAGCCGTCGGCCATTATCAACATATCGGCCTCACCATTTACTATCGGTAAGGGCAAGCTGCGCGAGGAGCTCTTGCACTATCATGCCAGCCGCCATGGCGTTCCAATCATTTTCGTCAATCAAGTGGGCGGCAACGACGAACTGATTTTTGACGGGCGCTCGTTTGTCGTCGACGCAAAGGGCAAAGTTAGGGCACGAGCCAAGTCCTTCGCGGAGGATTTGCTTTTCATCGAACTAAACAATGAAAGCAAGGAGGTAGCCGGGAATTTAGCTGATCCCCTCGAGCAACCGGTCGCCGAAACTTATGCCGCCCTCGTGCTCGGCACCCGGGATTACTTGAACAAGTGCGCCTTTAAGAAAGCGGTTATTGGACTTTCCGGCGGCATCGATTCGGCGGTAACTTGTGCCATCGCCTGTGAAGCCATGGGTAGTGAGAATGTGATCGGCATTGCCATGCCTTCACCGTATTCCTCTACCGGTTCAATCGAAGATGCCCGCGCCCTGGCCAAAAATCTAGGAGTACAGTTTGAGATCATCTCTATCGAGCCTGCCATGCAAGCCTTCCACTCCATGCTGTCCGGCCAATTTAAGGGCTTAAAAGAGGACGTGACGGAAGAGAATTTGCAGGCCAGACTGAGGGGAAACATCATGATGTCCCTCTCAAACAAGTTCAACTACCTGGTTTTGACTACCGGCAACAAGTCTGAATTAGCAGTCGGTTATTGCACGCTGTATGGTGATATGTGCGGCGGTCTGGCGGTAATTTCAGACGTTCCGAAAATGGTTATCTACGATCTAGCTGCTTTTATCAATAACAAGGCAGGCACCAAACTAATTCCGCAAGCAATAATAGACAAAGCGCCGTCGGCGGAATTGCGCCCGAACCAGACCGATCAGGACACTCTGCCTCCATATCCGGTACTAGATGCGATTATCAACGCCTACGTGGAACAGCGGCTCAAACCTGATGAAATTGTAAAACTTGGCTTTGATTTGAAGGTCGTGCGCGAAGTAATCGACCGCGTAGACCGCAATGAATACAAGCGTAAGCAGGCGGCTCCTGGATTAAAAGTCACTTCGCGTGCTTTCGGCGTAGGCTGGAGAATGCCTATTGCGCAGGGTTTCCGGGAAAACCTTGATAACGAAAAGACGGCCCAGAGCAAAGTGCTATGCTAGTACCGTCATAAGTTAAGAATAGTTCCGCTTCGAATACACACTAAATTCACATCAATTTGAATAGGCTGGTCAATCGTGACTAGCAGGAGAGCAAGACTCCTAGAGGCTTATATGGACATGAAGAAGGAACAGATCGAACAAAAGCTGATCGAACTCCAATCGAAGGTAGAGAGCGAACCGGCACGTTCGGTCTCTGTGAACAAACCGACGACAGATTTGACCGCGGACGCTTCAGCTGATATAAAATCGGATCTCTGTTACTTTGGCGGGCTGGTCTCCATTGCACTTGGCCTGCTTTTGCTCTTTCAACACGTAAGAGTTAGTACCGGATTTTTCAGCGCACTTGGTCTGGGTGGTCAAGGCTTCGGACTCTTGATGATACCGCTGCTTGTTGGGGTAGGTTGGATTATGTATGACGCGAAAAGCAGGGCGGGTTGGGCGATTACTTCGATCACATGCCTGGTAATTTGCTTTTCGGTATTATCCGGACTGATTATGAACTTTCCAGCAACTTCTCTACTTGGGCTAATCTTTATGCTCCTGCCTTTTGCGCTCGGAGGAATGCTCTTGTTTAAAGGGTTAGGTGGACCGCAAGGTGTTAAGGAGAAACTCAAAAAGGAAGGATTGATCAAGTAGTTCTAATGGCGAAAATTGGCGAAGCGGTATCCCCAAAACAAATTCAGACTAAAGAGCTAAGTTCCGGCGTAACCCTGCTCTATTTCGACGCAGCTGGAAAAGCCAATTACCTGACGACGGAAGTGGTCGCCGAATTCGAAGCGTTACTCGATTGGCTCGAGACGGACGGATCGGTCAAGGCCGTTGGTATTCTCAGCGCCAAGCCTGACAGCTTTTTGTTGGGTGCCGATTTAAGAGAAATCATGAAACTTGAGTCCCCGGAAGCCGGTTACCGAGTGGCAACCCAGGGACAACGAATTTTGAGCCGCCTGGCCAGGTTGAAAAAACCAACCGTGGCCGGCATTCACGGCCCTTGCCTGGGAGGCGGTTTGGAATTGGCTCTCTGCTGCGATAAACGCATCGCCAGCGACTCTTCCACCACCATCCTTGGTCTGCCGGAAGTAAGGTTGGGTTTTGTACCTGGTCTGGGTGGAACCCAGCGGTTACCACGTCTGGTTGCTTTGAAGGATGCTCTAGAGTTGATTATCACTGCTGAGCCCATCCAAGCAGCCGATGCTCTCAAAATTGGTCTTGTCGACGAACTGGTGAGCAAAGAAAAACTAGAAGAGAAAGTCGAGAAGGTGGCGCTTTCCCTTGTAGAAAACCCTCCCGAAAAAGAGAAACCTGGAGCCGCATTCGAAGCGCAAGACAGCAAACTACAAGCATCAACCCTTTCAATGATGAAGCGCGCCGTCCGCATAAAAACAAAGGGCCGCTATCCAGCCCAATCCCGCGTGATCGACGTCATTCAATTTGGTTTGGAAAATGGCATTGAACAAGGATTGGAAGAAGAAGCTCGCGCCTTTTCAGAACTGGCGGTTACTGAGATTTCACGCAATCTAGTGGGTTTGTTTTTCAACACCGAGATGGCTCGGCACAGCGCTGCCAGTAGCGCCCAAAAAGAAGAGGTTCCTGTCCAAACCATTGGTGTTATCGGCGGTGGCTTGATGGGCGAAAGCTTAGCCAGGTTGGCCGCTGTCAATGGATTTAAAGTGTTGTTCAGACCATTACATAAAGAGCGCCTGGAAACCGTGTCTGAGAGAATTAAAGACGCGCTTTTGAAGACATCCAATCGCAGCGGCAATGGCGAACAGTCCCGCAACTTTTTGGATAACTTTCAACCGCTCTTGGACGACCGGGAGCTGAAAGATGCTGACATAGTTTTTGAAGCGACCGAAGAAAAGCTTGCCACCAAAGCCGGTGTATTTAAGAACCTCGAATCATTCATAAAAGAGGATTGCGTTCTGGCGACGATTACCTCTTCTCTAACCGCCCAGGGGATTCAAGAACAATCCGCCAACAAGAATCCTCTTCTCGGGGTACATTTTTTTCATCCCGTAGAAAAGATGCCGCTGGTAGAAATCGCCGCTCAGCCCACTACCAGTAAGGCCGCCATATCGAAAGTCTCCGCCTTCGTATCTAAGCTGGATAAGATTCCGGTTTATGTCAAGGACAGCCCTTGCTTTCTGGTCAACCGCCTCTTGTGTTGTTACTTGCTTGAAGCCTCGCGCTTAGCAGAAGAGCGTGTCCCGCTTGATTGGTTGGAAAGCGTTGCTCTGGACTTTGGCATGCCGATGGGACCTCTCGATTTGCTCGATGAAGTCGGGTTGGACGTCGGCATCAAAGTGGCCGAAGCCCTGCGCGCTACACACGGCGAGCGGATTTTCGTTCCACCCGTACTGGAAAAGGTGAAAGCGCTAGGAATTAAAGGTAAAAAATCGGATGCGGGGATCTACCGTCGTGATGACACAGGTAAGAAGTTAGGCTTCGATCCCAGGCTGGTGGAAAACCTGAATCTGGTTGTCTCGGAAGCGAAACCGACGGAGGAGCAGGCCAACGAATTGTCCGATCGCATGATACTACCGATGGTGGATGAAGCGGCGCGCTGCCTGGAAGAAAAGATTGTCCGTCGTGCCCGCGAGATTGACGTGGCAACCATACTCGGCATCGGCTTCCCACCTTTCCGGGGCGGCTTGCTTAAGTATGCCGACAGTCTGGGGGGAACCGTTCTGCTTGAGCGGCTGGAGAAGATATACGCTGAATCAAGCCCGGTACGACGCGTCAGCGAAACAATAGAGAAGCAAGCAAAAGAAGGTTTGCGATTTTACGCCGGACGCTCAGGCGGCGACTAATTCTTCCTTGCTAGGTAAAGACTGGCCGAAGCGATTGGGCACAACCAGTGTGGTGTAAAATCTTGCCATGCCGAGACTTTTTTTGGGCAGTTTTCTGTCAAGCGAACAACAAGCTGCATTTGGCTTTCTCAAGCATGTGAACGGCGGCCTCGGCAATGAGTGGCACTGTCAGGTGCGCTGGGTGGCAGCAGAGAAGCTCCATTTGACCTGGCTGTTCGTTGGTCACCTGCAAGAACAAGCAGGTCTTGACCTGAAAGAGGCGATTGGGCAGCTCATGAAGGGGATTCATCTGAGCGGCGAGCTTTCCCTTTCTTTCGATCGCTTGGAAGCGTGGTCGGTGCGGGGCTCACCCAGGCATGTTGTACTAGTGCCTGGACAACCGGATGAGCAGTTTGTGGCGTTGGCCGAACACCTGCGCCGTGGACTGACTCGTTTCATTGCCGAAGATAGCAAGAAACAAGCCAGTCATCCCCTTGTCCCCCACATCACCTTGATGCGACTGAGCCCGCACGGCCACGAGCGAGCATCATTACCACTCACTTTCGCGGTAGAAAGCGACCATCCTTTGCAGCACCGGCGCAAGATGGAAGCAGATCATTTAGACTTTCGGCAAATCAAAGGATTGCCAGAGCTTTTGCCGCTAAAGCAGAAGCTGGACGTCCTTTCCTTGATCGAGAGCTATAGCCAGGCGGATTCCCACAGGTATCGGATCTTGAAGGACTTTCCCCTGGTCGGCAGGTAGGGTGATTAGCGAAACCGTAAACAAGGCAAATAATTCAAGAGAAATGATGTGAACTCAAGTTTTTATCAGATGGAATCCTGTCTAATCTGTCCTGGAGTCTGGGAATAATCGATACTAGCAATGGCAAAAAGGGGATAAGTCGTGAGAACCGAAGAGAGCGTCAGCAGTATTCCCGGCAGCGAGGTCCTGGGTCAAAAGATCCAGAACCTGGTTATCAACATTGATAATGTCCTGGTCGGACAATTGCAATCGGTGAAACTGGCCACCATCGCACTGTTAGCCGGCGGGCACGTAATCATCGAAGACGTGCCCGGAGTAGGGAAAACACTACTTGCAAAGAGCATGGCGTCCTCCATTCAAGGCTCCTTCAAACGAGTCCAGTGCACGCCGGATCTTTTGCCTTCCGACATCTCGGGAGTCAGTGTTTTCGATCAAAGGGAAGGCACCTTCAAATTTGTCCCGGGGCCAATATTTACCAACATAATGCTCACGGATGAAATCAACCGAGCAACTCCGCGAACCCAGTCAGCGCTACTTGAGGCGATGGAGGAATACCAGGTAACTACCGATGGTACCACCAGACGCCTGCCCAATCTCTTCTTCGTCATGGCTACCCAGAACCCGATTGAACAACACGGCACATTTCCTTTGCCGGAAGCTCAACTCGATCGCTTCATGATTTGTCTGTCCCTGGGCTATCCCAAACCGAAAGAGGAAGGACAAATCATCAAGAAGACACTGGAGGAAGGCGCCTTTTCAGTTGAACCAGTACTGACCACCGAAGACGTCTTGGCTACCCGCATGGTAGTGCGCCAGATATTTTTGCATGATCTTCTTGTTGACTACATCGTCGAGATAGTCAATGCCACCAGACGGCATCCTTCTATAGTTCTCGGCGTCAGCCCGCGCGGCAGTCAACTACTGATGAAAGCTTCTCAAGCTGCAGCCTTTTTGGCTGGTCGCACTTTTGTAAAACCGGAGGACATCAAGCAATTGGCTCCGGCCGTCTTCGGCCATCGTATTATTCCTAAAGTGAGAAGCAATCGCGTCAGCCATGCAGAAATCATCGAGAAAATCTTGGACACAATCCCCGTCCCAGACTAAAACAGGAAAGCCTGAAGCCAGACCGACTGCCCCAGTTGACGCTTTCTCAACTGAAAGACGCTCGCAGGCAACACTCGAGACGCCGCCCGAAAAAGATACCGGCAAAAAGCCGATGAAGTTTAAGTTCGGAAAGGGCATGTGCCTTGAGCTGCCCGAACGCTTTTTCGGTTGCCTCATGGTTGCCTTTGCCCTGTATTGGCATGGCGCCTTTACGGCCAACGATTGGATGTACCTTTTGTGCTCCGGCTTTTTAGTGGCAAGTTTGGCCAGCCTGATCCTGCCTTATTTTCAATTGTCCGAAATCGAAGTAGAAGGGGCCATGCCGCCGGAAGTAGTAATGTCAGAATCTACTGATATTTTGATTCAGTTAAAAAGGAACCGCAAACACGGGCTTTTGTCGCTGCTTTTGCCAATCAGGTCAATCAAGCTGTCTGTAGCATTACTAAAAAATTCCCTGATCCATCAAACCAAAGAAAAGGTTACACCACCGGAGGTATCTTGCCTCGACGCGATATCTTCAACCCTCACCTTGAAATATTCAACGCCGACCTTGAAACGGGGCATTTATGAAATGGAAAGCATCGAGCTTTCTTCAGGATTTCCCTTCGGGCTCGCCTGGTGGCGGCGCAGCACGGAAATAACCCGGGATAAAAAGGGGGCAAAATTGAAGCTTACGGTTTATCCGAAATGTGAAGCTTTGAAGGGATATTTTCTCATCAAGTTGCAGGGGTTGACGGCTCGCATAGGACTCTTGGTTTCTACATTTGCTCTGCTCAATAAGTCCACAATCATTCGCGGAATAAGAGAATACAGAATTGGCGACAGCCCCCGGCATATCCACTGGCCCTCCAGCGCAAAGCAAGGCAAACTACTGGTAAAGGAATTCGATTCCGAGCAGCTGCCCGCGTACAGTCTGTTTCTGGATCTGGCTGCTCACTGGAAAACAGAAGAGCAGTTCGAGCTTGCCGTTCTTACCGTTCAATCCTTGACCCATCTCGGTCACAATTTGGGAACGATCCCCAAAGTCATGCTCAATCCGCCGCTGACAAGCAAGTCGCTGGCCAACCTGGTAGCAGACCTGCCGCAATTACCACATGGACTTGAACTGATTGCTGAAATCCTGGCTCGAGTCGAACCAATGACCGCGCCCAAATCAGACGAAGACGCAGCGGCCCAAAAGACAATGATATCCCAGAGTTTTACCGATCGACCACTACTGGCAGTATCACCGGCTAGTGACTCATTGGTAAGGTCTTCTGAACGGGGAGACCAATATGTATACCCGGTCGAATTGCTGCTCGTGCGCGGCATTAGTGAAGCCGAACCGGAACCTGTAGCTAAAACTTCCGCCAGAGGGCGATCGCCAGTTACCACAAGAGAAGCAGAATCTTCCCGCTGGACACTACAAACGAGTCATCTTGCCACGATCACAGAAGAGCTTGACCTGGAAACACTATGAGCCCAGAGAAGAAAAAAGTAGAAAGGATTCCGGAGGATTCAGTAGAGTTCCGCTCAGGTATTTTTGCCCTGAGCGTTCTTGCTATCACGGCAAGCTGTATGTTCGTGAAAACTCCCCTACCCTTCCTTGCTCTCTTTATTTGGGCTGTCACTTCCGGCTCATACCTCAGCTATCGGTATAGAAAACAAAGAAGTAACTGGGTAATCTGGATTGTCATACCAGGCACTCTTCTCGTTACCGGCAATTGTCTCTACGAAATAATGAACGCCTATGCCTACGGCCCGCTTGCCTGGTTGGTACCAATCGTCCATCAGCTCGCCGGAATGTTAGCCCTTCATAGTTTTGAGATGAAGTCGCGTTACGAATTGAATATTGCCGCACTACTATCCTTGCTGCTTTTGTCCGTGTGCGCCCCCATAGCCAGAGGTATCGATTTTGGTGCCTGCGTACTCGCCTATATTTCAATCGGTGCCCTTGTCCTCTATTTCGATAACCGAGCCCTTACCCTGCGTACTGCTCCTGGCACTCTGCCTACTCTAGGAGGCAGCAAGGGAGAGAACCTGCTCAGGCAATATGAATCAACAAGCAAGCCCTCTCTCAGCAAGGACGCCCTGGCTGCTTTCTGCTTACCGATTGCCAGCATAGTTGCCTTCATGTTCGTGCCCAGGAACGACTTCCTCTTTGACTGGCTGAGCACGGAAGTAAAGCGATTTACGCAAAGTATCAACTTAACTGATTTGTTGAAATTGTCTCCACCTAAAGGTGAAGATTTGAAACTGAATCGGGATCAAATGTATCTACCGATCAAACCTAAACTTTTGCCACCTGAAAAACCAGCGGAGAAAAAACCTCCACCGAAGGAAAAGAAACAGAAACTGCCAGAGCCAAAGAAACAGAAACCGCCGCCGAAAAAGCAAAAGCCTCCTGCCGAAAAGAACAAGAAGCCAGCACCACCACCTCCTCCAAAACCGAAACAGGGCAAGGGTGTAAAGCCATCCCAGGAAATATCCAATAAAGGCAATGCGCCGCCCGAGCGAAAGCCCAAGGAGACAAAGCCGCCGCCGGAAAAGGCAAAGTCATCTCAAGAGAAATCAAAGCAGGGGAACGTGCCACCGGAAAAACCTAAGCAAGAAAACCCGGCCGCCCCCCAGAAGCCAAAAGAGAAAAAGCCAGAACCTAAACCAAAGGAGATGCTCGTCGACAAACCAGGCAGCAAATCCAAACTCGATACCAGGCAACCGATGCCGGACCAGAACGAACTGATGTTCAAGGTATCGGGCAACCGGACAGTGTATTCCCGGCAAGACTGCTTTGATCATTTCGACGGCGAAATCTGGTCAACCACCGATCAAGAAACCAAAAAGACGTTTATCAAGCCTGACAAAGGTCTCTATGACTTCTCCAAGCTGGATCTATTAGCAACGGAAAAGGGCTTCCCCTCCGTGGACGTCATTCTTCAATATTCGGTAGAGAGCGATCTGGGCACTCTCATGCCGGCAGGCGGACTGGTGCAAAAGCTAGACTACCCGGGGGACAGTCTCACCGTTGACGTTTACAGGCGACTAATCACACTCCAACCTTTGACCAAGGGGATCAAATATAAGGTCTTTGCCGAATTGCCAGTCTACGATCAAAAGAAAATGCGAGCAGCGCATCTGCTCAATTCTGAAACAGAAAAGACGCTACAAGAAGATCTGGTTGACTATCTGCAGTTGCCTGAAACCGAGGATAAGCAAGTACTCGAACTGGCGCATAAGCTCACGGACAACCAGGGCAATTGGTTCCGCAAATGCGAATTGATCACGCACTATCTGAGGAAGAATTACTACGACGATAAGGGCAAGACCGGCTCAACAGAAGAAACAAACACAGTTGACGATTTTCTTTTGAAAACGAAGAAAGGCGACTGCAAGGATTTCGCTTCCGCCTTCGTAATTCTTACTCGCATGGCCGGCATACCGGCCAGATGCGTGAGCGGCTATGCGCCAGGCACGCCAAACACGGTGACCGGACAGAACGAAGTCCATCTTTCCGATGCTCATATCTGGGGAGAAGCCTATATTCCGGGTTACGATTGGGTGCCATTCGACGCCACCCCAACCGGCTACCTACCTGATCGGCCGCCGGAGAATAATTATTCGATTTCGTCCCTGCAAAAGAAATTGAAGCAGGACAATCCCTGGAATGAGGAAAAACGAACGCTGCAGGAATTCTGGCGGCGGTTAAGGCCGTACATTCCTTATATAGTGGCCGGAGTAATCCTCTTTGCCTTGCTCATAGGCGGACTGATCGTGGCCATTAGACGTTTCGTTATCTGGCGGAGGGAAAAGTCGCGCCATCCATGCAGGCGTATATACCGCGACGTGATGACCAGCCTCAAGAAAGCCAAAATGATCAAACGCCCCAGTGAAACGTCCACGGAATTCATTCAACGCCTGAGAACGGAAATGAAGCAAGCGCCAGGAAAAGGCGTAACCATCGATGACAGCTTGACCAAATTGCTCACCCAGTTTCTTGATACTTACGCAGCCGTCTATTTTGGCGACGAACCCAAAATGTCAAAGCTTCAAGAGCTTGGAGCTGCCGTCAAGTCCGAGTTAAAAGGAAGATGACGTTGGGGCGGCTTGGAGGGCGGCTTTAGCCGCCCGTGTCTTGAAAGAGAACAGCTGGACTCTAAAGTGTCCCCTACGAGCGTCCGCTACGGAGAACGCCGAACGCCTACTGACGGCCCGTCGGCACCGGTGCTCCAGGCAAACCGTTATTGAAAGGTTGTTTTGTCGTTGCACTCTGGCTGGCAGGTTGCTTGATTTCGCTGGCCGGTTGTACAGCATGTTCGAGCAAATTTACTGCGGCTGGGTCCAGCTCGATTGGTCCTCTAAGCGGCAAAGATATGGGAATCTTCCTTGGCGGCGAGGCTGCTGCTGGCGCCGGTGCTGGACCGGCAACCAGGGTCGGCGCTGTATCCGTTTTCACTTTGATATAGCTATCGCCGGCTGCAGGAATAGAGGATGACGGGCTGGTAGGCGTTGAGGTAACTGGGCGAGCCAGCACCGAGGCGGAGGTGACTGGATGAGACAACACCGAGGTAGATGGACTGGCGAGTGTCGTGGTGACTGGACGATCCAGCACCGACGTGGACGGACTGGTAAGCGTCGGGGTAACTGGACGAGCAATCGTCGGAGTGGATGGACTGGGAAGCTTGGAGGCAGCCAGGGGCGGAGCGGCGACGGCCTGCGGCACAAGGCGAATCGGACGATGCAATTCCAGGAATGCTTCCGGTAAAGGAAGAATCGCCGTTTCCCAGTTAACCGCCTGGTTGTTCAAAAGTGCCACTTTTAGACCAGCAGCCTTTTGCTGCAAGAATCCCTTATCGGCAATGAACCTATCCCATTGAAAATTGACCGGATCGGTATGGTCACCTTGTTGGGCGTAGCGATGGGTTACGACATTTTCGTCCGGCACATGATAGTGACCCTGGAGATAAGTGACCAGCCTGATTAGCGAGCTGACCTGAGGGTCAGGATATTCCTGGCTGTGCATATGAACCATTTCAATGCCAACGCTATCGTCGTTGTTTATGCCAGGCAGGGTTTTGAAGATGTTGACGTGAACCGAGCCCAGATCGGGATCCAGAGCTTGGTATATGTTGCCTTCTCGATCAATGACGTATTGGGCGCCCGGATGGCGGCGACCCATGGAGCTCCAGCTTTCGATCACCCCCGGAGCCGTGAGCGGCCTGGCGTCTTCAGTGGAGTGCACTATCACATACTTGATTTGCTCCCGTCGCCAAAAAATACCGCCCCTCAAGGGGTGGTAGGCGACCACCCCGGCCTTTACCAGCGCCCGAGGTGGATAGGTGTCAGCCAATCCCTGCGCGAAAGCGCTCCTGATCGAGGCGCTCAGATCAGCCGGGAAGCCAGACTGATCAAAACTGGGTGGGTTGGCAAGAAAAAACCCGAGCGGGTAGGCGTACCTTGTCTTGGACTGATGGGCCAGCTCATGACCGCGGCCGTGGTGGCGCATATGATGCCGGAAAAGGTGAGCAAGGGTTCGCTTGGTTCCTGAAAAAACAGCGACTTCATGCCTGTGCCCCCGATGACGGCCGCTCGTGCCTGAGCGCATTGCTTCAGTCTGAGCGCGCTGCCCTCGAGCCCGTGAGCCGCTCTTCGTTGGCTGATCGGCTGAGGCATGATGGTGGCGAGCAAAAGCCGGAGCGGATTGCCAAAGCACCAAGGAAAAAGCAGCCACTAGTAGAACACGGCGATGCATCAACCCATTCACCAAACTCAAGCACCTACGCCAAAAAGATTGATCTTTGAAGCACAAGATCTATTTACCAACAAAGGCAATAATTATAAGCATAGGCCAGATAAAACTTAGATATTGTAAGCAAAGACAACTTAGAGAATCGCTAATCTATCCAAGCGCCGCCCAGTATATACGTATCAGTCGGATCGTAGACAGCCACGACTTGGCCTGCGGCAATCGCTGGTTGCGCTTCTTCGAAGACAACCTTGAGGCCGCCGTCGGGCAATGGAGTAATTTCGGCTTTCGCCGGTTTGCTGTTGTACCGCACTTTGGCAAGCGCTTCAAACGGCTTGCCAGGCGGGCTCGGCAAGATCCAGTTGGCAGAAGATCCAGTCAACTCCCGCCTCAGCAAGGCTTCCTTCGGCCCAGCATAGACCGTGCGCAATTCTGGATCGATTGCCGTGACATAGAGGATTTCTGAGGAAGCTATTCCCAGCCCCTTCCTTTGCCCGATCGTGAAGTTATGGGTGCCCCGATGTTCTCCCAGAACCTTGCCGCTCACGGCATGAATGATCGGGCCGGGAGCTTCGCTTAAGAACTTAGCCAGGTAGTCCTGGGTTGTTTGTCCCTTGGGGATAAAGCAGAGATCTTGGCTATCAGGTCGATTGGCCGATACCAGACTGTGGGATTCGGCAATCTTGCGAATTTCCACTTTGCTGTAGTCCCCCAGAGGCAGAAGCGTGGAACGCAGTTGTTCCATGGTCAATCCCCAGAGAACATATGATTGGTCCTTGCTCGGATCCAACGCCCGAGCCAGACTCGGTCCGCTTTCGCCCTGGACAACCCGGGCATAGTGGCCGGTCGCTATGTAAGAAGCGTCGAGCAGTTTTTTGCCATAGTTGTACAGAGCCCCCCACTTGATGAGCGTATTACAGAGGCTGCAAGGTAATGGGGTGCGCGCTTGGGCGTAGGATTGATGGAATTGATCGATGATCTGAGACTTAAACAGTTCACGCAGATCTACGGCATGGTGTTCAATTTCCAATTGCTCGCAAACCCTGGCCGCATCGATCATGCCGGTGTCGCAGCAGCGGCTACCTGATTTAATCAGCCAGCCCGTGACGCCCACTACGTCATAGCCGGCTTCTCTAAGAAGCAATGCGGTCGTACTGCTGTCGACACCGCCGCTCATCGCTACTGCCACTCGTACTTTGCCGGCCGGTACGGGACTGACTGAGCGTTTGGAAGCAGTCTGACAAACAGCCATGACTTCGTCTTCTTGCGGCAGAGTTTCCAGCGACGGGCTTGCCATCGCGGCTCTATTATTTTCGTTAGTTGTGCTTGTCATTGCTTGTTATTGTACGAGCATTTTGTCGGGGCTTTGTAGGGGTTTGTAGGGGCGGCTGAAGCCGCCCGCTTACCCGGGACACGGGTCGCTAAAGCGACCCCTACGGGAGGCAAATCAGCAATTGTACTACGAATCAACACCGAGGCGCCTGAGGCGGGCCTGGGCTTGCTCGACATTGACCCCCTGGGGCGCCAACTTGAGATAAAGCTTGTACTCGTTGACGGCCTCACGGGTGTTGTCCGTTTTCTCCAACAATATGGCGTAGTTGTAATGGACAACAGGAAAGTCGGAGCCGGCTTGGGATATCGCTAGTTTGTAGGCAGCCAGAGCGCCGGCATTGTCACCAAGCTGCTTGAGGACCATGCCCAGAGCATTGTTGGCTAAAGGGCAGCTCTTGCGTTGCTGCCGGGCTGCGGCGATGGCCTGGCGGAAGGCGTTTCTAGCTGGAACCAACTGGCCCTTGAAGCGGTAAAGCTGCCCAAGGTTATAGTAGGCGCTTATGCATTTGCCCTGACTGAGCTTGATCGCTTTTAAGTAGTAGTTTTGGGCAAGCGCGTAATCTTTTTGTCCGGCGTGGACCAGACCGAGGTCATTCAAGACCACCGGGTCTTGCGACTGCTTAAGTAGACTCTCGAGCTCACCCTGAGCTTCCTCCCATTTAAGAGCGGCAATGTAATCGTGCGCATGCTCCAGAGATACCTGGCGATCGAGGCGCAAGGACGAAGAAAGCGTTTCGGAGAGATTGCCCTTGTCTTGGTCGCTGCCTTTAGTGATCGCCGTCTGGTATTTGGTCAGATCGCTTTGCGATACATTAAGCGGGTCTATGCCTAGATCATTGATGACCTTGCGGGTGTCCTTGGCGTAATCGGGATTCTTCTCGTAGTTTAGGGAAAGCAAGTAAGCTTTGAGCGCCGCCGATTTATGACCGCGGCCACTTTCGATGCGGCCGAGCTGGTAATAGGCAATCGCCCAAGCCGGTTTTACTTTGATCGCTCTGACGACGAATTGATAGGCAGCGTCATACGAATCGAGATGGACGTAAAGATTGGCAAGACCCAAGAGTGCCTGGGGAAAGCTAGAGTTCACCCTGAGCGCTTGTTTATAGTAATCACTGGCTTCCTTGAAGTCGCCCTTGGCCGTCAGCGCATCGGCAAGATTGGATAGGAGCAAGCAATCGCGTCCATGCATGTAGGGAATTGCTTGTTTGTAAGTATCGACGGCCTGGTCGTAATTGCCGCTGAAATAATAGACCTGGGCGAGGTTATTCAGGCTTGTAGGCAAGTGGGGATCAACTTTCAGGGCGCGCGAAAAGCAATCCTTAGCCTGATCGAATTGATGCTGGCGCAAATAGATAACACCGAGATTATTGAGAGCATCCGTACAACTTGCATCAAGTTTGAGAGCCTTAGCGATCTCACCTTTTGCTGCGTCATAGCTCTGTTGCCCTATGAGACGTTCGGCCGCTTCCAGGTGTTGGGTGACCTCACGCGTGTAATGCTTGGCAAAACCCGGACTTGCCGCGGTCAGCCAGACGGCAGAAAGCGTGGCCAATATAAGACAGCCATACCTATTAGCTATTCTCGCTCGGAATAACGTGCCCACCACAGCCCAAATGAAGACAGTGACCGACGGACATATTTTACAGGGAAATCGTCATTACTTGAAGCCTTGGAGGCGAAATATTGCCGTGAATGTTCGCCACTAAACATCTTGGCGTGGTTAGCAAAAGCGCTAGCGGCCCTGTCAATATGCTAGGATAGAAGGTTGCTTCTTTCCACCAAGAACCGAGTCAGTTGGTCGTTCAACAACCTTCGAGATAGACGGACTTCAGAGCCGCCCTGCATGCGGTTCTCATTTTTTGGTGGTGATCTGGTAACTGGCATCCAAGCAATACAGGCCCTTTCAATTCCATGCGCGATAACGCTGTTGCAAATACCCTTCATCAACTCTTTCTTGATTCACCCCAGTACGCCCGTCTCTTAGCCAGGACGGCTCGGTTAAGCAATAGCGAATTGAATATTGCCGGACTCTCCGATCCAGCCAAGTCGCTGGTTGTCTCGGCACTGCTTCACGAAATAAAGCGCCCTGTTTTTCTAATTGTTGCGGACAATCACGCAGGCGCGCGCTATCAGCAGGAGTTAGAGAATCTTCTACGCTTCCCTATTTTCTTCTATCCCTTCTCGGAAGTTTCACCTTACGAGCAGGTTTTGAGCAGCCCCGATAATATCGCCCCGCAATTGGAAGTCCTCCTGCACACGCTTAACGGCAAAACCGAACCGTTTCTCGTTCTCGTGCCGGTGCGGGCTCTTCTGCAAAGGGTGCATGATAGCCAAACTTTATTGAACAATCTGCTTTATTTGTCCGTCGGCGATTCGATTGATCAGGCGAAATTAAGTGGTGAACTGGTTCGCCTCGGTTATACCAGGACGAACCTGGTTACTCTGAGAGGAGAGTTTAGTATCAGGGGCGATATCATCGACATTTATCCGTCCTGTGGTGCGCCGTTGCGCCTTGAGTTGTTCGGTGAGGAAATCGAGTCAATCCGTGCCTTCAACATCGAGAATCAACGTTCCGTCGAAGAGATAAAGAAAGCGCTAATACCGCCCAGGTACTGGGTCATTCTTGATGCCGATCCTGATAAGCGGAAACAACTGGCGGAACAATTACAGGCTGTCACAGATCAAACTGTCAGAGAATTAGAAGAGTCTGCGGCCGAAACTTTGCTTTCCGTCATGGAAGGCGATTTGCAGGGGCTATCCAGCGGGCAATACCCCGAGTCATCCGAATACTACGCGCCTTATGTACACAATAAGTTCGCCACCCTGCTCGATTATTTACCAGAGAATGCCCTGCTTGTCTTCGACGAGTGGGATACTCTGTCAGCCTCGCTCACGTCTTATCAAGACAAATTAGAAAAATCGCTGGAAGAAGGACTTTCCACCGGCCGCCTCTTGCCGTTACCCGGTCCCCTGCATCTGAGCGCCTCGCAGTTTGGCGAAAAAATCAAATCGGCCCAGAGGACCTTCCTTAGCTCGCTGCCCATTATTGAGGAAACCGAGGAAAATAGCCTGATCAAATTCAGCTGCCACCCCGTTGAGAAATTTGGTAATCAGATGAAAGCGGTGGTCGAAAAAGTGCGCGCTTGTGAAAAGGCCGGATTTACCGTGCTCGTCGTCACGGAACAACCACAGCGGGTGCTCGGTTTGCTCAGAGAATGGGACTGCCCGGCTACTTATCTAGGCATTAACGCCAGCGAGAGCGAGACGCTCAATTCGCCCTCAAGCGCAACCAATCCTGCGGTAAGCCGTGTCTTCGTCACTCGCCAGGGTTTCGTGCACGGCTTTATCCTGGACGACATCAAATTAGCCTGCATCACAGACGCCGAAATGTTTGGCCTGAAGCGCAAACCGGGAACCTACAGGCGGCCGGTTGCCGAGAAAACATTCGATCAATTCACCTCGGTAAACGACCTCAAGCTCAATGACTATGTCGTTCACGTCAAGCAAGGAATCGGACAGTTCATCGGCGTTCAGAGAATTACCGTTGATACACAGATGCGTGAATATCTCACCATCCAGTATGCGGCTGAAGACAGACTCTACGTCCCGGTTGACCAAATCAATTTGCTTTCGCGCTATCGGGGCGCAGGCGATTCGGCACCACGCCTTTCGCGATTGGGTGGAGCGGAATGGGAGTCGACCAAGCGCCGAGTCAAGCGCTCGGTAAAGCAGGTTGCCGAAGACTTAGTCAACCTTTACGCAATGCGCTCCAAGCAGGAGGGATTCACCTGCCTGCCCGACACGCCCTGGCAATTCGAAATGGAAGAAGCCTTTCCCTATGAAGAGACTCCCGATCAATGGCAAGCCATTTTGGACACGAAGAAAGATCTGGAGTCCACTAAACCGATGGACAGGCTGATTTGCGGCGATGTTGGCTTTGGCAAAACGGAAGTGGCCGTGCGCGGTATTTTTAAAACCGTGATGTCGGGAAAGCAGGCAGCCGTACTGGTGCCGACCACAATTCTCGCCCAGCAACACTTCAATACTTTGAGTGAACGCTTCGCACCATATCCGGTGAAGGTCGGACTGCTCAGCCGTTTCCGCACAGCCAAGGATCAAAGAGAAATCGTACAGCGTCTGGCTCTGGGAGACTGTGATGTAGTGGTGGGCACACACCGAATGTTGCAGAAGGATATAGCCTTTAAAGACCTGGGACTCTTGATCATCGACGAAGAACAACGCTTCGGAGTAGCGCACAAAGAGAAGCTAAAGCAATTGCGGGTGATCGTCGACGTTCTCACCATGTCAGCAACTCCCATACCACGAACCCTGCATATGGCCTTGACCGGCGCCCGCGATATGTC
>PSRH01000186.1 GCA_003175915.1 Candidatus Melainabacteria bacterium
GACATGAAATATGCATGCCGACTTGACGCAAACCTTCGCTAACTTAGGGGCGATGCCATGCATCGCCTGGGCCGGGCATGGCCCAGCCCCTACTGAGCCTGCGCCCGAAAGCCCAGATGTCTGACAATTCTGCCGAAGGGACTCTTGGCCGTTCGCTTTTCAAATAGAGGTATGCGGAACCAGAAGGTGCTGCCTTGTCCTTGGCTAGATTCGACGCCGAGTTGACCTTTGTGCCCATCGATAATCGATTTGCAGATCGCCAGTCCTAATCCGGCGCCCTTTTGCCCGGCTCCCTCGCGACCTTCGATTTGCTTAAAGCGTTCAAAAATGGCTTCCTTGTACTGGGCAGGAATGCCAGGCCCTTGATCGGCCACTTTCACTTCCGCCCAGGTATCGCTGCCCTGGCAATCAACCGCTATGGTTGAATTCTCAGGCGAGAATTTGATGGCGTTCGAGAGCATATTAATGAGAACCTGGACAATCCTGTCTTTGTCCGCGAAGACAACCAGATCGGTGGTCGGCAAGGTGATTTCGATTTTCCGGCTGCGTGCCAGAAAACGAATACTATCGGTAGCGGACTGAAGGACCTCGTCCAGATTCACTTTGCCTAAATTCATGCGGAGCATACCGTGCTCAATCTTCTCCAGATCGAGCAGGTCGTTGACAAGATTAATTAACTGCGTCGTATTGTTCTGGGCAATCCGCACATCTTCGAGAGCCTCGTCGGAAAGAGTGCCGCTCGCTCCCTGGGCAAGCAATTCCAGAGAGAATTGAATGGAAGTCAGAGGCGAGCGCAAATCGTGACTGACCATCTGCACTGCTTCCTGCCTGCGCCGCTCCACTTCCTTCTGCGCCGTAATGTCTTTAGCAATGGCGATGACGCGATTGTCCTCATCAGACCAATAGGCTGACCAGGACATAGCCATCCAGTGACCATTCTTGTGACGAATCCAATTCTCGAAAGCAAGCCCAGTTTTGTTGGCAACTAGCTCCCGTAAGGCTTCCAGAGTGGCATGCACATCTTCGCCTTTAACCAGACCGATGATATTGCGTCCGATTAGTTCTTGTGACTGATAACCCCAATGAGCGAAGACGGCTTCGCTGAAAGAGGAGAAATTGAGATTGCGATCGAGAGAACAGACGACTACTTCATTCTTGACTCGGGCCAGCGGTTTCCCTTTGGCGTTCTCCGTTATCCAGGCACTATCTTTGAGGTCACGCTCTAAATTGGCCCATTGTGATTGCTCGTCAGTTTGCTCTGTCTCGTCCTCTGCTTTTTTACTTTCTAACTGATCTGCCGTCTTTAGATCTTCGTCTTTCGCTGATAGCGGCCTCTCTTTGCCTGCCAGTTTCGACAAGCCAACAGCAGCAACGCAAATGGCTGTGACAAGCTCGATGCTGGTCAAGTAGCGGTACTTAGGTGCGCTATCCGCGGGAGCATGCCAGGAAACGGCGTCACTGCCGGCATCATTCGGCCTGTCGTTTGCCGGGCGGCCACGACGCCAGTAAGGTAACTCATCGTCGTTATTAAGACTTCTCCTACCGGCATTGCTGCGCTCAGCGGCCAATGCCTTAGCGGTCGCTTCCTCGTTGGCAGCCAGCTCCCTCATTACCCGCTCGGATAAGCTGGCGATTGCCGCTTGTGGCGGCGGAAATTCTGGACGATCTGATGAGTTCAAAGGCGACGGTCCTCCCTGGATGAGTAACCGCAACTTTAGTAAATTAGAGGCGCTACTAAGCCTTGGAAGCGTAATGGAAGAGTACTCATAAATTGGCTGCATGTCAAGAAAAATCGGGATATTTGGCATATCCGTTTTCGTAGGTCTACGAAGTATTACGAGACTTTTTTGAAGAGAGTGGGGATATCTTGTATTGCCTTTTCGATATCAGGCATGGGCCATGGCCGCCCGGACGATGAATGGCATCGCCCCGCAGTGAAGACACACCGCTATAATCGAGGCCAGTCCGCTCAGAACTGTCGGCAAATTGCGCGTTTTAGGCTCATGGCTTTAGCGACTGACAAAAGAATGAAACGCTACTTGCACCACTGGCAGATTGTCGGCGCGCTCCCACCCTTATTGGTATTTTGCAGTTGCTCGTTATTCGATACGGATAAATCGCGAAGCTGGCACGCCTTCCGCTCTAGCGGGGAAGCAGCCATTTTGAAGGAAGATTGGAGTGGCGCTAAAACTTCGTTCCAGTCAGCCCTTAAGGAAGTGGAATCGCTGCCGGATGAGAGCATGCGAGTAGCGATCAGTCTGAAGGATTTATCTTCAGTATGTTTGCATGAAGACGACAATAAGTTAGCTGATCGATTGTCGAACCGAGCCTTGCAGTTACTGGACAGACCCGCCCTGGCCGGCACTGACCCCAACACTCTTTTCACGCAGCGCGAGCTCGGACAGGCCTTGATTAATCTGGGCGATTACTATTTCAAGCGGGTGAAGGACTTCGACCAAGCTCTTTTGCTTTACAGCAAGGCCGAAGCCATATTTGAGGGACTGGTCAGACATCATGAGACCAGTTCTGTCAATTGTATTGCCGGTTACCATCTGGCCTGCAGCTTAACCGGTGCAGGACGGGCTTATGCGGCTTTGCAAAAAGAGAAAGAAGCTACCCAGGTGTATGGCAAAGCCCTTGATCCGGAACTGCTTCCGGCCATTCCCGAAGTAGCCAGAAGACAACTGGTATTAGCTTATGCCGAGCTTCCTCAACTGGCACCAGCAGAGGCAGCCGATTACGCCAAAAGGTGCAGTGTCAGCATAGGCGACAAGCAAGTGCCCGAAGACATTTCCCATCAACATTTGGCTCGCGCTCGCCAACTTATTCGTCTGGAGCAGCTCGTCTCCGCACGGCAAGAGTTACTCGAGGCTCAATCAATCGCAGAGAGGCTGACCCAGCCTAACCGGCATTTAGCGGAGATTCTCCAAACGCTGGGTATTCTCTATATCAAGCAAATGGATTTCGTCGAAGCTGAATCGATTTTGCTCAGGGCCGTTCCAATATTCGAAAAGACCAACACCGGCGATCCCCGACCTCTGGGCGATTGCCTATTCACGTTGGGCACCATGTACCTGCGTGCCGGTAAACCGGAAAAAGCGGAAGCAATCGCTTTACGACGCAGGAATCTCTGGTTGGAAGCCAATGGACCAGACGACGTCGATACGATTAAGGCCAACATATTTGTTGGCGAGGTCTACTTCCAGGGCAAGAAATTTGACCAGGCAGGCAAGTATTACGGCGAGGCGGCCGATGCCCTGCACAAAAGCCCACATCCTGACCTAAGGCTTATGGCTCGAGCCGACACAGGAGTGGCGGCAACTCTCGTGCACAAAGGTAACTATGCGGAGGCGAAGCCAATTCTGGAGAAAGCTCTGGAATACTGGCGGGGTCATTACCAGTCAGATCCAAAATCAGCCGATGTAACTGAGGCTTTGTACAGTCAAGTGAAGCAACATCTGGGCATATCATCTAGGGTAAGCACACCGTTCGTTCCCAACCAGCCCAACCCATGAACTTCGCAAAAATTCCCGAGCAAATTTGGCGCCCTGTTGAGCTCGATCTGAAGATATCGCAAAAGGGCTTGGTTTTGGTTTTGGTTCCCCTATTCTTCGGCGTCATTTTCTTCACTTCCCTTGCTTTTTTACTCGGACAAGCGGAATCAGACGTTTGGAAAGAATCGGACGCTCGTATGGTGGTTACGAGAGTAAACGGCATAGGCAGGCATTTTATCAATGCCAGTCAATCCCTCTTTCGCTATACGCTCACCAAGAATCGCGATATACGCGAGCAATTCGAGCAAGAAACAGAGGCAATCATTGCTGATGTGGAAACGATTCGAGAGCTGTCGATCGACCATCCCTGGCAGATTCCAAACATTGAGAAGATGGAACGACTGGCCAATGACGGCTTGCGCATGTTCGAAACCGTGCTCCAACTCGTCGAACAACCAGACCGAATTGCTCTTACGCATAACGCCGTCAACTACGAAAAGGACATCACCGAGCTCTTGGATCGCTTGTCTTACATCGCCCGCCAAATCGTTGAATCCGAGCAAGAACAGCTGAATAAGACGATTTTGAGCAGTAGCAAAATGCGAGAGTTGGCGGTCAATTGGTTGTATGCTGCTGCTGTCTGCAACGTCTTATTAGTCTTTTCTATGGCAATGCTCTTCAGTAAGGGCATCACGCAAAGACTGTCTACGCTTGTCGAGAACAGCAATCGCCTGGCAGGCAGGCGAGAGCTCTTGCAGCCCCTCAAAGGAAAAGACGAGATCGCCACCGTCGACCATGTTTTCCACGAAATGGCTGAAACACTAGCTGACCTTGCTCGACGGGAACGAGCCGTAGTCGACAACGCCGTTGACGTTATTTGTTCTGTCGATGCTAACGGCCGCTTTCTCTCGGTTAATCAAGCATCGATCAAAGCCTGGGGCTATGAGGCAGACGAGCTGGTTGGTCAAAAAGTCTCAAATCTGGTGATTGAAGAAGATCGCGATCGCACCATCTCGACGATCAAAGAAATGATCGGCAGCACAGAAAGCAAGTTCATCGAAAACCGGATTCTCTGCAAAGACGAGTCAGTCGTCGAAGCCCTCTGGTCAGCTACCTGGTCGGCAAAAGAAGAAGCTTTCTTTTGCGTCGTCCATGACATCACGCAGCGCAAAGAAGTGGAGAGAATAAAGCAAGAGTTCCTCTCCATGGTCAGCCACGATTTGCGTACACCATTGACAAGTATCCAGTTCTCGCTTGCCATCATCCTGGAGCAATCTAAAGACAAACTGCCCGTGGAGGTCGTCGAAGAACTCGAGGCGGCCGAGCGCAACAGCGATAATCTCATCACCTTGATCAGCCGATTGTTGGACGTAGAGAAGATAGAATCAGGCAAACTCGAGCTTGATCTCGATCAGATGAAAGTGGCGGACCTGATTAACCGGGCTCGGGATGCGGTTGCCCCCTTTGCCAGCCGTCATGGGGTCGGCATTAATTTCGGCAAGACAGATCTGCGCACCACCGCCGACGAAGACCGCCTGTTGCAGGTACTCGTCAACCTACTTTCTAACGCCATTAAATTCTCTCCAAAGGGCGGCCAAGTGACATTAGAGGTCAGGCAAGAACCTGAATGGCTTGAATTTGCCGTAATTGACCAGGGGCCGGGCATTCCCGAGGACTACAAAGATGCCATTTTTGACAGATTCCAACAGGTAAAAATGTCCAAGTACAAGCGCAAAGGCGGCACCGGTCTGGGCTTGGCTATCTGCCGGGCGATTGTTTTGGCGCATTCCGGGCAAATAGGTGTGAGAAGCAAGGAAGGCGAGGGGAGCACTTTCTGGTTTAGAATTCCATGCCTCAACGGGGCGTCTTTGGCAGAAAAACAGGCTTCCGGCTAAGATGAGTTAGCCTAATAAGCAAACCAGAGACTTTAAAGTGGCCCAAGTGGGGAAAACCGCCTCGATAAAGTAGGCAGTATTGGGGTATAACACAGGTACTTTCAGTGTTGGTCGAGGACTATGTCAAAAGTATTGCTGGTTGAAGACGATCTGGATTTAGTTTCGCGTATAACGAAATGGCTCACTCTTGAGCGCTATTCCGTGGAAGCCGTCGCTAATGGCAGGGAAGCGCTGGAGCTTCTGCGCGATGTAAAGTACGATTTCATCATTCTCGATTGGCACCTGCCGGAGCTCTCCGGAATTGAGGTGTGCAAGTATTTCCGTTCGAGCGGGGGCAACACACCAATTTTGATTCTCACCGGCAAATCCGACATTGCCGATAAAGAGACCGGTCTGGATGCTGGCGCCGATGATTATCTGACCAAGCCATTTCATCCGCGTGAATTATCAGCCAGACTGCGAGCGCTTGGCCGCCGTCCAACCGAATGCCTTGATGATCAGTTAAGAGCGGGCGATCTGGTTTTGCAGATTCACAAGTATCGTCTGACCAAGAACGGCGTCGAAATCGATTTACTGCCGCTTGAATTCTCGCTTCTTGAGTTTTTTATGCGCCATCCCGGACGGGTCTTTGGCGCCGATGCCCTTCTGGAACGTGTCTGGCCGGTTAACTCCGAAGCATCACCGGAAGCGGTGAGGACCTGCATAAAGACGCTTCGCAAAAAAATCGACACGGAAGGCGAGCCATCTCTTATCAAGACAGTGCACGGCGTCGGCTATAAACTGGAAGTGCCGACCAAAACACCAGCCAAAACACTAGCTGAACATATGTAGGCGCTCTCGGGGCCATTAGCATACCTTGTGATCGCCTCAGCCGTGGGGGCGCATCGCCCGGGTTCGGTGAACTTCTTTTGAATCGGGCGACGCATGGCGTCGTCCCTACAGTTGTGATTTCATTGAGATTTCAGTTTGCCGTGAATCGTTCGGGGTTGGTATTGCCGGTGGTGCCCTATTAGCAATAAAAAAAGATGATAAGGTCCGGTTGTGAGCGACACAACCGGACCTTTCTCATTCGGCTAGACCACTAGTCCAAAGTGACACGGGCCAGGACCAGTTCGCGCACTTCCACGGCGCAGCCGGGACCACGCGTGAAGCCGTCGCCCCGGCTTCCATAGCAGTGGACCACCTCGAAATTCCCTTGATTTTCAGCCTCCAGCCGTTCGCCGCCGTGACGACCGGGGCGCAGGCCGCAGCTGACGGCGAGCTGATTGGCGTCTGGATCGAACTCTGGCGGCAGGATGGGTCTAAGGCGCTGGAACATTGCTTTGACGGCGGTGGGATCAGGGTCCAAGTCCCAGCAGTTCTCCTCGGACGAACCGCCCACCCGGCATTCGTCCGGACCGCTTGCCACATACCAGGTTTGTTCGCGAGCGACCAATCGCACCTCCTGCGGCGCGTTGCGCAGGCGCACCACGGCGCAGTGTCCTCGCACCGGAAACACCTGCGGATCATCGCACAGGGCCTGGGCCCCCACACCGCTGGCGTTGACGATCACTTTCGCTCCACATTCGCCATTGACCTGGGCGAAGTTGTCGACCTGGAGCGGCACGAAGCGAACACCCCTGCGCTTCAGCTCAGCCCTCATCCATTCCAGGAAGACGGGCGGATTGATGCGGAATGTCTCAGCCCAGGTACCATGGGGGAAGCCGGTCGGCAGCTCGTGGGCCGCCAGGTGGCGCTCGCCTGGTTCGAGCACTCTTGCTTCGCGCCTGAACACGTAGATTGGTCCATATTGGAGCGCGGTTCCAGGCATGGCAAGCATCGCCCGGTAAAAGTCCCGGCTGTTCTCTTGCCATCGGATCAGCCGTCTGTTAGACGTAGTCCAGTCGAAGTCTACGAACGCTGACGCACTCATCCCTGCCGTTTTGCGCGGATCGCCCGGGTCGAAGATCGCCACTCTCTCGCCTCTCAGTGTCGGCCGTCCCATGGTTTTGGAGGTAAGAGCCAGGGCACAGAAGAGACCCATCGGGCCACCGCCAACGATACCGACGCTGCACTTCTCAATCATTGTCCACCTTTTCTCCACACACCAGCGCACACTCCCTGGCCGCGAACGAACGCGGGGTCTTTAACCAAGTCCAGGAGAGTGCAGTGCTGAGCGGTGAGCTAAACCTTGTGGAAGAAACAGGAATTGAACGACTTACACAGCCTGCCAATTTGGCTGTTACGATTTCAAGAATGCGACTGCGATTGCTGCCTGAATGAAGTTAAAACTGACAGCCACCGGGGATTAAGTTGCTGCAAGTTTAATAGCCCGGCTAGCGCGCGGTTAATCGAGCATGAACTTCGCACGGTATCACTAGCAGAAGGAAACTTGCTGACTACGGCAATTAAGTTTTGTTTCCAGGCAGCTCCTGCATCCTGTGCGAGCTCAGCCTCAACTTAAGCGACTCTAAGAGCCCTTTCGTTGATATCTTCTGACTGAACCTCCTAAGGTGCGAAAGCCTATTGTTTATCCGCAACTTATTCAGGTTAGTGCCGCTCCAAAGAGTCAATCATCCAGTAGTTTCCTATGAAATACGAGCGCACCGCCTCGCATGTAGGAAATTTGCTCGAGTCAATTGTCCAACTGTGATTG
>PSRH01000002.1 GCA_003175915.1 Candidatus Melainabacteria bacterium
GCAAATGGGCGCGTTCCGAGCGACATTGGGGGCCGGAAGACAAAGATTACTACTACAAGCGCTATAAGGCTGACGGTTCTGCCGTCATTGAGTCGATTCCCCGCAACGAAAGTGCTTTGCTTGATGTCAGAGCCGGAACATCACAAGTTTTTGTAAACCAGGTGATCGCTGAGTTGAGCACTTATCCCCGCCCAGTAATTGAGGCGATGCGAGAAGGCGGCGTGAAGATCGTTCTGACGCCACATCTCGTTAACTATGACCCTACAGTCCGAAGCAAGGAGAGTCGTAGCCAGCCTGGCAACACGGCCGTATCAGCCGCAATATACTACAGCGATAAGAAGCACATTGTTTTAAGTGAAAACTACGAGCGCGATGGCTTTTCGTACAGAAGTCCGAACCCCGGCGGCGGTCTTGCCCACGAAGTTGGCCACGCTTTGGATAGCGAAGGGATGTTCACAAGCATCTCAGACAAATTCAATATTGCCTTCGAAAGGGATCTAAAGAAATTAGGTCCCGCCGATCGCGCGCGTTTCACCTATATCACTGCCTCTGCTGACTCTGCGCATCCGAAGCAATACAGAATCCGAAGGGAAGAAGCAACGGCAGAACTGACGGCTGCCGCTCTTGCCCATAAGGTTGCCGGCCCTTACACGGCAGAAGATTTGCGCAAAACATTCCCTGAATCGTACGAGGCCATTGCTGAAATGCTTAGAACCAGAAGATTGCTACGCCGCATCGAGGACACGTAAGCATAAGATAAGATCTTGTCTCTCTAGCGAAAAAATATTCACCGGCGTGGAAATGATTTGGGCTGGATAAAACGAAGCAAACTAGTTAATGTGAATAGAGATTTGCATGAACTTTTCAAGTAGCAGGTAGTCGAGAACGAGTGATCGAACATGAACTCAAAAACCAGCCATTCGGTGGACAATACAACCTGCTCTCTAGAGCAAGAATTTGCTCAGCTATCTGAGAAACACATGAAGCGGATTTTCGGAGCATATCAAGCTTGCTTCCTGCTGCTCGACACAACACGCGAACAATATTTTCGCTATAACCCAGAGTTTTGTGGCAAGCGCATGTCTCCTTGCTCCACGTTCAAGATTTTCAACTCCCTGGTGGGACTCGAAACTGGTGTGATAGAAAACGAAAATAGCTCGATGAAATGGGATGGTACCGAACATTCTATCGGCCCCTGGAACAGGGATCACACTCTGCAATCAGCAATAACCAACTCAGTCGTCTGGTATTTTCAACGCCTGGCTTCTACCGTCGGAGAGAAGCGGATGAAGGAATACATCAGCAAGGCGCACTTTGGCAATGAAGATATTTCCGGTGGCATTACTCAATTCTGGTTGGGAAGTACACTAAAGATTTCTGCAGACGAACAAGTCACCTTTTTGAAGGCGCTCGTCGGCGATAAGCTTCCTTTCTCCAAACGGTCCATGGCTATCGTGAGAGGATTGCTGAGGCTTGACCAAACTCAAAAAGGTACGCTCTATGGCAAGACTGGTTCGGACGGCGATAATGGGAAATTCACCCTCGGTTGGTTCGTTGGTTACGTCGTTCAACCGGAAAGAATCTACGTCTTTGCTACAAATATTCAGGCGAACGATGATGCCGGGGGTAGAAAGGCCCGCGAGCTGACCGAAAAAATACTTGCAGAGGCTGGGCTTATTTAGCCGGTAAAGCACTCGTCAGGTCGGCCTTATAAAGGCGGCATGGTAGCGTGGATTTTCTGTCTACTTCCTTTGGTAAGTCCGGCGGCGCGATCATAAAGTATCTGCGCCTTTCGCTCGAGCTCGCTGTCTCCTGAGGAACGGGCCCGTTCTATGTGTCTGTATCCTTTGGCCCATTCTTTCAGCGTTCTTGCTAGAGCTTTCGGTTTAGTGGGAATGCTAAAGTAAATCTCGGCTGCTTTATCCGGATTGCCTGAGAAATCCAGCGCCGTAGCCAACCCTAATTTTGTTTCGTTCATAGTCTCTTCAGGAAGGGCCGGAAGCGCTTTCAGGATCGCCAGCGCTTTGTCATAGGTTTTGATCGCAGGTGTGTAACGCTGCTCGTTCTGGTAAGAGTTCGCCATTACTGTTAGCAAATGTGCACTATTTGCATCCTTTGGTAGGCGTAGTGCAGCATCATGAACGGCTGCGCCATAAAGCAGAAAGCATGTTGAGCCCTCGCCGGCCTTTTCACATGCGAGTCCTCTGCGAAAGCATTTTTGAAAAAAGTTTGCTCCCTCCTTGTAAGCTGCAGCTATACTCCCACCAAAAATCTGACCATCTATTCCGTCCTTATCAGCCTCGTCCAAGAATTGCTTGGCAAGTTCTTGTTTTCCGCGTAACTTGTAGAACTCAGCTAGCTGATATTTAAACTGGCAAGAACCATAACTATGCTTTCCTATCTCCAGTGCTCGTCTATAGAGAGATTCTGCTTCGGCGAACCTGCCTTTCAATTCGAACAAAAAACCCAAATTCTCCATTTCATAAGCTATCCACTGCGTCTGGTTCGGAAATTGATCCTTGCACAGGTGCTGAACAATCGGTGCAGCCTCTGCAAACTTGTCGGACATGACTAAAGCAGCAGCAAGTCCGATGTACCGAGAACAAGTCTCTTTCGAGCTTATCGCGTCCGACGAATTTGGCTGACTCAAAATCTTGATGGCTGTGGTTGTCTCGCCAGCCCAAAGAGCATCAAAACCATCTTGCCCGGTTGCTGCCAATGCCATTGAGCAACAAAGCAGTGTGCAAACCATCAGTAGGTTGCCAGGTAAAAAACCAATCGATTTCATGCTCTTGGGCTCCCGGATAAAATACGATAAATAGTATAGTATTTAAGCATTGACTTAATTAAGCTGATACTTTATTATGCCCATATGACTGATTTGGATGGATTAGCGGCATTAGCCGATCCGTGCAGGCAGAAGATCGTTGAAATGCTAGCAGATGGCGAGCTATCCGCCGGCGATATTGCCAAGCACTTTGACGTCAGCGCATCGGCCGTATCTCAACACCTGAAGGTGTTGCGCGAAGCGAGAGTTTTACGCGTTCGGGTTGAAGGGCAACGCAGAGTCTATCAAATTAACCCGGACGCGTTCGAGGAAATAGCTGACTGGATTAACAGGGTGAGGCGATTTTGGACGGCAAAGTTGAATGTATTGGAAGATCGGCTCGTTCAGAAAGCTCAAAACAAACGGAGAAGAAAAACATGAGCGACATGGGACAGATAGTAAACTCTCACACCGTTCGTTTTGAAAGACGCTTTCCGGGTCCAATCGAAAAGGTCTGGAACTATTTTGCCACCAAAGAAGGCCTTGGTGAATGGTTGTGCCCTGACGCAACTATAGATCCCAGACTCGGCGGACGCATTGAGCTGCGCTTTGCGAATTCGCCCTGCAACACCACTTGTTGCATTCGCGGGATTATCAGCGAATTTGATCCGCCACGGTTGATAGCATTCTCCTGGAATGATACGAAAAATGATCTCACATCAACCGTCAGGTTTGAACTTGAGCAGATTGGCGACGAGGTACGACTCATACTGACGCATAGCCGCATTGCTCCAGACTTTATGCCGAAAGTGGCAGCTGGCTGGCATTCACACTTGGAGCATTTGCTTGCAGCCTCACGTTCAGAGAAGCCACCGGAACACGAGGCACTATATATGGCTCTCCTTAAGAAATACTCTGCGGCACTCACCGGAATCGTTGTCTCCGCCGCTATATCACCGGCAATATGTTCTTCGACTGATCTCGCCTTGAAGTCCCTATGTGATCAAAGACAGCAGCTACTAATTCAGTACGACCGAACCTGGAAAGCCGCTGATGAATTAGAAGGTCAGATTGATTCGCTGAAGCACCAACTTCATGCAGACAAAAAACATACAAACGCCAATGTCGAACATACCCTCAAGCGTACCTATGATGACTTGCGACGTATCGAGCAAGACATACGCGATCTTGATAAGGCGTCGGTCAAATGAAAAGCGCTAGAACATTGGATCCAATTTGCGGGCGGCAACGCTCTGCTTAGTTTTCGCGCTTATCTTATTGGGCTCAACATTCCACATAAGTACCGGCTCTCCCATCGGCACCGAATCGCTTAGATTCGGCCACACTTGCCAGGTCTTTCCGTGCGTGGAACGTAGAGTGGAAAGGATCGACTTTTCCTCTTCGTCCTTCAGTCCAGGCAGAATCAACAGCTTTTCATCCACTTCCGAGTCATGTGCGTGCCAGTATTTTTGCTCACTCGCGGGAAGGGTCTGAAACAGCTTGTCAGTAATCACATACTCAACACCGATGATTCGTGCGTTGGCTCCGTTGCCATCATACAAAAGACACTGGAATAGATCAGGGTTCACTTGCTTGCAGTAATGCGCGGTCCGGATCTGCTTCTGTGCCTCACCAGTCAAATTCTTTTCTTTTCTGTACGTATGAAATCCATCCAGGTACATGCAGATTTGTTTGATTGGTGTGAAATCCTGGGCCGTTGTGCAAGGCTTACTTCCGGTTTCCCCGGCCCAGACAGATGGCATCATAAACATTGAACATGTCAACATGGCGCCAAAGGCGACTAATTTCTTCATGCACCGTACCCCTCTGGTGAATTGTGCGCTGAGTTTATCAGGCGCGCTCAGCCGTATGATTAGCATCTTCCAATTTCCAAGGTTCCACAATTTTCGTAAAAACCTGAACCGTCAAAAACGCTGAAAGCCGGTGCTCAAGTCGGATCCCTCAACTTCACCGAGGCATTTGAGATGTAGATTCGCAAAACGATGGCTGCGGACCTGTTGGGATTCGGCTTGATCGCATCAATCACTCCGAATATTGAGGCAAATTCCGCATCGTGACCTTCGAGTTTAAAGACATTTTTCAGCTTTATGAACTCGAAATCGTGGATTGTTGTCCCCGCCTTGTTTGTCGCAGCTACGAATAACTGTCCCTTGGTATCCTTAGGCTCACAAATGAAATTCAGGTCTCCTGGTTTTGGAGCAACTGCTATTTGCCGATAGGGAAGAACAATTTCCTTTCCAACCAAATCCTTCGTGATTGCTGATAACTGGTCGTAAGACATCTTCCCTTCGGAGACTTTTCCCGCGGCGGTGTACAAGAAAATATAGCGAAGCCTTGGTAATCGATCATCGCTTTCCTTGAGCTCCTTCAGGTACTTTGCTGCCAGATCAAATCCCTGGTTCCAATCTTCATTGCCCGTCGCATTTAGCAGCGTTTCCCATTGCGTATCGGTCACTTCGCCGCAGGATTTTTGCAGTTGAAAAATCGAGAAAAAGCAAAGAACGCCAAGAACACACGCCCGAATAACTGCCCGCATTGGTTTGATCTCCCGGCACCAGATAAGAACGCGACAATTTTAAACCACAAAATTGTCGCTTATGACGGACGATTTTGTGCCGTTAAAAGGGTTGTCACGTAGTTCAACTTGTCTGAATGATCGAGCAGTGCCGTGCTCGGTTATAATGCCTGGCCGACAACCCCTGGGAAATCCAAACACAACCAAAAGATGACGAAGCAGGCCAACGCCGCCGCCGCTTTATCAAAGCGCAGGTAAATCCGAATTATTGCTTCAGCAGCTTGCCACTTAAGGTAGACGGTTTTCTATTGAGCTAGCAAATTAGCCACGCTCTTTGTTTTGTTGTCTTCAGCGCCCAGGCTTTGTTCATAGACAATCATGGCCCGCTGAAGATAGCTTTTGGCATCGCCAGTCCTCTTCTGAGCCAGGCAGACTTTCCCCATCTCTGTGCAAACGTCGGCATAATCAACACTCTTGCGTCCGCATAGACGTGCAGTTGAAGCTAACAGTCTCTTGCACATTGACTCAGCGACATCCAATTTCTTTTCGTGCCGTCGGTCTATTGCTGCGTGCAACTGATCGCGAATTATACCTTTTGTCTTTGAGGGTGGCGACGAGTTAATGGCTAGTTCAAAATACTGAGCTTGTTTCTGGAGATTCCCCGTGGTGAGGTACAGCAGCCCGAGCTTTTCGTATTTGATTTCGATATTCGGATG
>PSRH01000036.1 GCA_003175915.1 Candidatus Melainabacteria bacterium
CCTATCCTGTCAATTTCTGCCAGCTAAAGCGAGGTCCACATTGAGTCCGATCACACTCAAAGTAAAGCGATTGCCGCACTGCAAGGGCTTGCCGGCCTACGCCACTTCTGGGTCAGCAGGCTTGGATTTGACGGCAGCAATAGAGAAACCCCTTACCCTGGAGGCCGGTAAACGGACAAGGATTCCAGCCGGGATCATCGTCTCTATACCTGAGGGATACGAAGGTCAAGTTCGACCGCGCTCTGGTCTAGCCGATCGCGCCGGCATCAGTCTGACTAACTGCGTCGGTACTATAGACAGCGACTACAGGGGCGAGGTGGTGGTCCTGGTCATCAATCACAGCGACGAGCCTTATACCTTCGAACCGGGCGAGCGCATCGCCCAGCTTGTCCTTGTAGCCACTCCAAAAGTGACAATTGAGGAAGTCGATTCGATAGATCTCAACAATGAACGGGGAGCGGGGGGCTTCGGCTCAACCGGAAGAGTCGCCTTATCCGCCGAAAAGGTCTGAGGTAATTCCAAGCGACGGAGGCGGCGTCTTCTTACTTGGATAAAGAAACAATAACTGTGGCGATCGCCGGCATTAACGGCCGCATGGGCCGGGCAAGCGCGCACGCCATCGCCGCTGCGCCCGATTTGAAGCTGGTCGGAGCATTCGGCAAAGAACACTCGTTATACACCGGAAAGAGCCTCGACGAGCTGGTCGGGCTTCCCTTAAAAAATAGGACTGGTATACTTGTCAGCAGCAGTCTGGCTGATTGCCTGGCAGGTTTTCGCCCCGATGTGCTCCTGGATTTCACCGAAGCCAATAGCGCAGGGACCCATGCTTTGGCTGCTCTTGATAGTAAGGTCAGGCCTGTCATCGGCACTTCCGGGCTCACCAAGGAGCAGCTAGACAAGATCGAGGCAGCCTGTACCGAGAAGAACCTGGGCGCGCTTCTAGTACCAAATTTTTCCGTGGGTGCAATTTTGATGATGAACTTCGCTCAACAAGCCAGCAAGGTATTCGATTTCGTCGAAATCGTGGAAATGCACCATACTCGCAAATTGGATGCGCCATCTGGAACGGCAATGCACACCGCTAGAAAAATTGCTGCCAACGGTCGCAACTACAATGCCTCCTCAGTCCAGGAACGAGAAGTGCTCACTGGTGTCAGGGGTGGAAAATTAGAAAACGGCTTGCGCCTTCATTCCTTACGGCTACCCGGCATGCTATCTCATCAAGAGGTACTTTTCGGAGCCGAGGGCGAACTCTTCACGATTCGCCACGACAGCTTCAATACCAAGTGTTTCGAGCAGGGAATCCTTATGGCAATCAGAGCGGTGATGGATATCAAATCACTGGTTCTCGGTTTAGACAGCTTCGTGTTAGCGAAACTTTGATGGAAGCTCTGTTGGTCCGGAGACTGTATATCGATAACTACTAAAAAAACGGTGAATGTATGAGCAGGACGGGAAATGGAAAAAGACCAGTAAATGTGGCGATTTTAGGCGCCACCGGCCGTGTTGGCCAGGAGTTGCTGAAGGTCCTTGATGAACGCAAATTCCCCGTGGCCAAATTGAAGCCGCTAGCCAGCGCGCGTTCCAAGGACGCCACCATTACATTTCAGAACAAACAGTATCCCGTTGAACAACCTACGCCCGAATCGTTTCGCGAGGTCGATATTGTTTTGGCTTCCGCCGGCGCAGAAATCAGTAAAGAGCTGGCACCGGCTGCGGTAGAAGCGGGAGCGGTAGTGATCGATAATTCGAGCGCCTTTCGCATGTCTGAATCAGTACCGCTGGTAGTGCCTGAAGTGAACGGCCACGCATTGAGAAATCATCACGGTCTAATTGCCAATCCGAACTGCTCGACGGCACAGCTGGTCGTGGTATTGAAGCCTCTGCACGAACTGGCCACACTGAAAAGGGTGATCGTCTCCACCTACCAATCGGTGAGCGGTGCCGGCAAGGAAGCAATGGACGAACTAGCCGAGCAGACTAAAGCGGTTCTTAGTGAGGAAGACTATCCGCCCAGCGTCTTTCAGCGCCAGATCGCCTTTAACTTAATCCCTCATATCGATAGCTTTCTCGATAACGGCTATACAAAGGAAGAGGATAAGGTCATAAAAGAAACCAGGAAAATTCTGGAGCTGCCTCAACTGCCGGTCACCTGCACGGCCGTACGTGTACCCGTAGCAATCAGTCACAGTGAATCAGTGTTGTGCGAATTCGCGCGAGCCATAAGTCCAGCCGAAGCAAGAGATGCTCTGGCTAATTGCCCCTCGATCGAAGTGTGGGATAGTCCAACGGAGGGCATATACCCGACCCCAATTGATGCAGCTGGGCAAGACCCTGTTTACGTTGGCAGAATCCGACGCGATACCTCTTCGGAGACTGGGCTGAATTTATGGATCGTCGCTGATAATCTAAGAATCGGTGCAGCACTTAATGCGGTGCGCATTGCCGAGTATCTCCTCGAGCACAAATTGCTTCGACAACCGGTACCAAGTTAAGCACAACTCCCAGATTCTGGAGGTGTTCTCGTGATTGACAATAGTGAAGGACTTTTCGGGCGCGTTATAACGGCGATGGTAACGCCGTTCGATAAGAACTCCAAAATCGATTTTAAGGCATGCGAAAGAATGGTAGAGCATCTGATCGCAACCGGCAGCAGCGCCATTGTTATATCGGGCACCACGGGTGAAAGCCCTACTTTAGAAGACGGTGAAAAACAGGAGTTGCTCAAGTGCGCGATTTCGGCCGCGGCCCGCAGAGCCAAAATAATCATGGGCACAGGCTCAAATAATACAAAGAAAAGTGTCCAGGCAAGCCGGGAAGCAGAGACGGTTGGTGCCGATGGCCTTTTAGCCGTGGTGCCATATTACAACAAACCAAGTCAAGCTGGTATGGTGGCACACTTCAAAGAAATTGCCAAAAGCTCCTCGCTGCCAATTATTCTCTACAACATCCCCGGGCGTACGGGCGTCAATATGGCGGTTGACACTACGATTGAACTAGCTGAAGCATGCGGAAATATTGTTGGTTTGAAGGACTCGACTGCAGATCTCGTCCAGGCAGCAGAGATTGCCGGCCGCGCCCCCAAACACTTCAGACTTTATTCAGGGGATGATGTGCTGACGCTACCCTTCTTGTCGATCGGAGCCTGCGGTGTCGTGAGCGTGGCCAGCCATCTAATCGGCAAACAAATCGGCGCCATGATCGAGGCCTACCTCAAGGGCAACGTCCAGTTAGCAAGAGAACTTCACGACCGCTATCTTGTTCTCTTCAAAGGTCTTTTCATTGCACCCAATCCCACTTGCGTCAAGTACGCGCTTGCCAAAGAGAAGCTTTGCGAAGCGTATCTCAGACTACCGCTTGTCGAACTCGATGCAAAACAAAAGTCTACCCTGGACGGCATACTGAACTCCGCCCTCGCTGACACAGCCAGTCGACCAAAGCAGGCAAGTTTTGTCTAAATGAACATGAAGTCCCCAAATGCCAAGTCGCAGCCGAAGACTGCTGTCTCAAGCGGCAAGAAAAGTGGCAATTCTCCGGAAAATACTCTCAAGATAATTCCACTGGGCGGGCTTGGTGAGATCGGCAAGAACACCATGGCGATTTGTTATGGCGACGACATCATGCTTGTCGACGCCGGTCTGGCATTTCCCACGGAAGAAATGCTTGGCGTCGATCTCGTCCTGCCCGATCTTAGCTTTCTCATCGAAAATCAAACGAAAGTGCGCGGCTTAGCAATCACGCATGGACATGAAGATCACATCGGCGGCATTCCATTCATTCTCAAAGAGATAACCATACCAACCATTTATGGTCCCGCTCTGGCGCTTGGCCTTTTGGAAGGTAAACTCCGCGAGTGGGGCCTGGAGGAGCGGACTTCCCTGTGCAAAGTCAGGCCGCGCCAGCAAGTTAAAATCGGCTGCTTCACGGTGCAATTCATCCGTTGCACTCACTCAATTGCCGACTCGTTCAGCCTGATAATCCGCACGCCGGTAGGAACTTTGATTCACACGGGCGACTTCAAGTTTGATTTCACCCCTGTGGACGGAGAGCTATTTGACATAGCCAGCATTTCCGCTGCCGCCGAAGAAGGCATTCTGCTCTTGATGAGTGACAGCACAAATACCGAACGCGAGGGGTACACGCCCTCCGAACGAACTGTTTGGCGGAAATTGAATGAAGTGTTCGCCAACGCTCGTCAAAGAATAGTTGTTACCACTTTCGCCAGCAATGTTCATCGTATCCGCCAGGTTTTGCAGGCGGCCATGAAGTATGACCGCAAAGTGGCTATTCTGGGGCGCTCTATGATGAATCTGGCCAATATTGCGCGTGAACTAGGCTACATGACCTTTCCCGATGGCTTGCTTTTGTCTGTCGACCAGATCAACCAGCTACCACCGGATCGGGTAGTAATCCTGACAACGGGTAGTCAGGGCGAGCCACTTTCAGCCCTGACACGCATAGCCAATGACGAACACAAGCAATTGAAGATTTTTCCGGGCGACACGGTGATCATTTCCGCAACGCCAATTCCCGGCAACGAGCGTTCGGTAGCGAACACGATCAATGCTTTGTTTTTGAGAGGTGCCGACGTAATTTACGGAAAGGAGGCAGGCGTCCACGTGTCAGGTCATGCCTGTCGAGAAGAACAGAAGCTGATGATCAACATTTGCCGGCCGAAGTTTTTTATGCCTATCCATGGCGAGTATCGCATGCTGGTAAGCCACACCGAGCTCGCCGCCGAGTGCGGCGTACCTCCGGAAAATTCATTCATTATGGAAAACGGCGATGTCCTGGAGCTCACCGCAGACAGTGGCGGTGTGACCGGCCGTGTGAAAGCCGGTGTGATTTTGATCGATTCATCCCGGGCCTGGCAGGTCAACGAGCAGATAATTCAAGAAAGAAGGCACCTGGCCGAAGATGGACTGGTAACTGTCGCCCTCACGCTGGCAACCCAAAGAAGCAAAATCGTAGCCCTGGATGTATCGCTGAAAGGATTGATCTTGCCAAGCAGTCTTTCCAGCGAAGAACTGGTTACCCGTATAAAAGCCGAGCTGTCAAAGATTCTTTTAGATCGAACGGCCGTCAGCAAGCTGAACAAGGACGATCTGCAGAGCTTTTTGCAGGGTTGCCTGAATGGCTTCTTTTCCAGCAGAATCAGGGCATTACCGTTTATTCAAGTGATCGTGCACGAGGTGGCTGGTGAAGAGCAAGCCAAAAAAACAAAAAACGCTCGCCCTTCAGCCAGCATTCCCAAATCCGGCCCATCGTGAGAAGTCGTGACCTGGCGAGAAATTAGCTCAGAACTTCTTGAAAAGCTGACAGATCCACTCCTCGTCGACGTGCGATCGCCTTGCGAACACGCAAACGAACGCATTCCTGGGTCTGTAAATCTGCCTCTTTTGTCCGATGAAGAACGCGCTGTCATTGGCACAATTTATGCCGAAGAGGGTGAATTGGTGGCTCGCCGAGAGGCCCTGCGCTTCATTACTCCAAAAATTTCTCCCATTGTAGATACCATAGTCCGCATCCGCAAAGAAAGACAGCCGACGGTGGTTCACTGCTGGCGGGGTGGACTGCGCAGCGAAGCTGTCGCCAGTGTGCTCAGCATAGCCGGCATCGATTGCTTCAGGTTAACGGGCGGCTACAAAGCCTGGCGCAATTATCTCCTGAGCCAATTGAAGGAGAGTCGCTTCACCCTCAATCCCGTTGTGCTCCAGGGGCTGACGGGCGTCGGAAAAACAGACATTCTCAAGCATTTGTCTGAGCTTGGCGCTTCCGTTCTCGATCTTGAGTCTCTGGCTCATCATCGCGGTTCAGTCTTCGGCTCGCTCGGCTTGGGTGCTCAGCCAACCCAAAAAAATTTCGAGGCAGAACTTTGGTTCAAATTGAGGCAATTCGAGAACGAAGCTGTTTTTTTGGAAGCGGAGGGCCGCAAAATAGGACAAATTGCAGTACCAGATTGTATTTTAAAAAAAATCCAGGCCGGCAAACGCATCCTGGTCACAGGTAGTCTGGCAGTGCGCCGGGCTCGCATTCTGGCTACCTATGCCAACGAATTGACTGCGCAAAATATCGAACTGGCGTTAAGCTATCTGGGCCGATTGAAAGAACGTCTCGGTGCCAGGCGAGTTGCCGAGCTAACAGAGTTTGCCAATGCCAGAGAAATCGAAAAGTTGGTCGATGCCTTGCTTCTCGAATACTACGACCCACTTTATCGTCGACAAATCGAGAAGGGACTACCCTACGATTTCGAAATCAATGGCGACGATCCAGAAAGCGCGGCTCAGGCAATCTACAACCACTATAGTCTCGACCGGTCGCACCTCCAATTAGGGCGCCTCTAAGGTTCCAGCCAATTCACAATTTTTTTACTGAGCCAATCTATGCTCTTGAATAAGGAGCAAATTTATGATGTCCGTCATGCCGGCAATCTTCTAGCTGCCGCGTAGTGGATTCGTTGTCCTTTTTTTTACCAAGCCATGCAAATTTTGCCGCGCAACACCTACAATGGGTATTAGCAACTCACCGCAAACAACAGGAATCGAATTTCTATGGCGGCTCGTTGGCTTCGCTGTGCCGAGGAATCAGAGGGAGCAATCCGATCAAATGACATCTACACCTGGCGACAGCCGACCGGACCATAAAAACACTTTATCAAGTGCTTCTCTTCTCTTAATAATGTTCGTGCTCGGAGCAATCGGGCTCGGCATTTTTCGCTGGAAAGAACAGGACGTTTTTCCAAGCGCCTCGATCGATTTGAGAATTCCTAAGGAAGAAATCCTCCGTCAAGCGGAAGATCTGGCAAAGAAGCTCGGCTACCAGAAAACCGACATGATCAGGTCCATATCCTTTAGCGACGACGACGAGGGTAAGACCTTTCTTGAATATGAGCTGGGTAATTCCGCAGCTAATGACCTTATGCGGGAAACTGTGCCGATCTTCTATTGGAGCTGCAAATTCCGCAAAGAATTCGACCAAGAAAAGATAGACATAGATCTCAGTCCAACCGGTAAGCTCACTTATTTTGACTTTGACTTGCCTAACGATAAAGAACTTCCTTCGCTCAGTCATGACGACGCTAAAAAATTGGCGATATCCTTCGTTAAGGAGAAAACCGGATGGTCAGAGCCAGATCTCAAACTGGTTGAAGACGAAACGACCACCTGTCCTCACCGCATCGATCACAGTTTCACCTGGGAATATCAAAAGCTCGACTGGAAAGGCGCCAAACTCTGGGGCAAAGCGCAAGTATCCGGCAACCTGCTTACGACATTCAACGAGTATTTGCACAGGCCGGAAGAGTGGGATCGAAAGTACAACACAATTCGCTCGAACAACGATCTGCTCTATTCAATCGCCGAAATTTTCTATGTTTTGATTTACATCGCCAGCCTATTCATTTTTTTCGACGCGCTGCCGAAAAAAAATGTACGGTGGAAGTTTGCTTTGATGTTAGCCGGCTTCTGCGCCCTGCTATTTGCAGCCGATCAGTTCAATAGTTTGCCTGACGCCTTGAGCGAATACAACCCTGAAAAATCGTACTCATCGTTCTTAACGCAGACTATCTTGTCCATATTGGGGCAAACACCGCTGGTGTTTGTCATGGCGTTGATTCTTGGTGGCACGGCGGAAATCATCTACCGGACGACGTTCGGAAAGAAAATTGCCCTGGAGAAGATGTTTACTTTCGGTTCGTTGCGCAGTAGCCAAACTATAGAAGCATTATTGGCGGGCACCGCTGCTTTTGCTATCAGTTTAGGTTATCAAATCTGTTACTACTGGCTCGGTGAGCGGGTGAACTACTGGTGTCCCTTGTCTCTGGACAACTACCAGCTTTTGACCTCTACCTTTCCCTCTCTCAATGCTTTTAGTCTGGGCTTTTTTGCCTCAGGATCCGAGGAAATACTTTATCGGGTCATTATGTTCGCTCTGGTTCAAAGATTTGTCGGCAAGTTCTGGCTGGCTAATCTCCTGCAAGCGGCCGCCTGGGGTTTCATGCATAGCAACTATCCACAACAACCCGCTTATGCAAGAGGGATCGAGCTCACGCTTGAAGGCATGTTCAACGGTTGGATGTTGCAGCGCTTCGGTTTACTCGCTTGTTTCGTCAGCCATTACCTGTTCGATGCCTTTTGCACGGTCCTGCCTCTCTGGTCGGCACCAGCCTTCTCTCAAAAGCTGTCTGCTTGGTTGCCATTGATTCCTGTGCTCATTGTCATCGTTGGTTGCGTCGTCTTACGCAAAAGATGGGGAGCACCGGAAGAAGAACCACTGTCGAACCATACAATTCCGATGCATGAAATAAAGCATGGGCCAAGGCGAGAAATAACGCCGTTCGTCTACAATCCTCTATCGCGAAAATGGCGATACGTGCTTGGCGCCATCGCCATCATTGCTCCGCTTGTTATGCATCTTGCCAAACCGATAACCCAGATCTATACACATGCAAAGCCCCTGCATATTTCTCGGGAGCAAGCGGTTTCAATCGCGCGTCAGTATTTTACCGACCTCCATTTCGATCTAACCGGCTATAAGAACTCGACCGCGATGGTTAATGGAATGTCTCAAGGAAGTCTGGAATTTCAGTATATCTTTGAAAAGGAAGGATTTCGCAAAGCCGACGAGTTAGCACAGGAAATTGAGCATTCTTATAAGTGGAACATCCGTTTCTTCAAGCCGCTCGAACCTAGCGAATACGAAGTTATACTCGACGAAAACGGCAATGTTGTCTCCCAAACGATCATTAGAGACGAAGACGCGCCTGGGGCAAAGTTGACGCAAGCGGAGGCAATAAAATTAGCCGAAGACTTCCTCGCGGAGCACCGGAAAGTCTACAGCCCGCTCAAGTTCGACAATGCCAAAGTAGTGAATCGAAAAAACAGGATCGACTACAGTCTCACCTTCAAAGTCCCAAGATTTAAGGTGGCGGACGCGGACTTTATCGTTACAGAGGAAGTGGTCGGCGGTGCACCTTCGTCCGTCTCGCACTACTGGAAGATTCCCGATCAATGGCGCTGGGAGAGAGAAAAGCAAACTAAGAAGGATGAGATCTGCCAGCCAATCAGAGTGACTCTCAGTGCGATCGTATTGATCGCCATTATATGGTGGATCATCAGCCTGTTTCGTCATCACTTCGTAAAATGGCGCATTCCCATCATGTTTGGTGGTGCAGCCAGTGTACTGTTATGTCTTCAGACAATCAATTTTTTGCCTGGTTATTTCAATATGTACAAGATCTCTATGCCAATGCAAACCTACATAGTGGTCAGCGCCGTGGCGTTCCTGATCGGGCTTGCCTTTTTCTTTGCAGCAAGTATGTTTGGCATTGCCGTAGCCTGGGGTGGTATCAAATCTGATTGGCACAAGGACAGAATCGAAGGCACCCTGCGGCTTGCTTCACCATTAGGAGCGGAGAATACCTTCAAGACGCGACGCGATTTGTTTATTGATGCAATTCTCTATGCCCTCGTCTATGGAGCAGCCCTCGATATGCTCGGCATGTGCACATCAATTGCTAAGTTCCACTTCGGTCACACGGTGCAGGTGAACACGGACTATCAAGTTCTAGGCGGTATGGCCAATTGCCTCTGGCCCTCTCTCAGCTTAATTGTTTCCTCCCTAGAATCGACCCTTTTCGTCCCGCTGACAGTGGCCGTGGCCTTTGGAATCGCCACCAAATATAGAATCACGACCTTCTGGCGCTACTTTCTCGTCTGTCTTGTGTTATTTGCCCTCATCGGTAGTTACGAGCGTTATTGGCAAGACTACTTGATTGATCTTATCTCCGGACTAATATCGTCAATTGCCTTCTGGCTCTTCATTACAAAAGCGATGGACCGCAATGTCCTCACCATTGTTGTGCTCATCTGGCTGGCTTCTCTTTTGCCAACGATCAAAGCGATTTTCAAGTACGGGCGCTTACTTTTCCCTCTGGAACTGGCGGTCGGCTGCGCCCTTGTTCTTGTGCCCCTCACCTACATTCTCTACTTACACTGGCGCGTCTGGAAAAAGCCGACGGCGGATGAAGACCAATAGAAAAGGAGGCAGCGGTTTGGCCCCAGCCTCCTTCTAAAATTGCATTCGGGCGAACTACTTAACTGTCTCGGTGGTAGTTCCTGTACCTTCGGTCGTTTCGGCCTTCTTCGTTGCTTTGTGGCAATGGGCTCTATGTTTTTTGTAGCAAGACTTGTGCTTAGTAGTCGCAGGTGCCGCTTCTTTGGGAGTCGTTTCAGTGGTTGTATCCGCCGCTTTAACGGTACTGCAGGCGAATGTGACGAGAAGAGCCAGAGACAGTGCAAACCTTTGCATCGTGAACCTCCTGAGGTGAAATAGAGAGCGTTTCCGATTAAGGCTTTGCCTGGCGGATCCGCGTCAAGAAATTACCACAAAAGCTGGTGCTTCGTGCTTGCTAAGCCGCACTTCCAACCCGCTTTTAAAGTTGCACCAGGTTGTCATCAGCGAGCGGTTCTCAAGTATCTATTGAAGAATGATCCAGGCGAAATCCCACCCCAAAAAAGGAACTTCCTCCCCTGGTAAGGTGGGAAGGAAGCACTTTTGTGGTGGATTAGGTAAGGAGGAAACATAGCACCTGACGGGATTTCCGTCCTGCGCTTTAGTGCATACATAATAGCAGTGC
>PSRH01000192.1 GCA_003175915.1 Candidatus Melainabacteria bacterium
GGATTCGGTCCTCCAGGCGGTGGCGGATTCGGTCCTCCAGGCGGTAGCGGATTCGGTCCTCCAGGCGGTAGCGGCGGTCCTCCAGGCGGCGGTGGACTCGGTCCTCCAGGCGGTAGCGGCGGTCCTGCAGGCGGCGGTGGATTCGGTCCTCCAGGCGGTAGCGGCGGTCCTCAGAACAGTGAGTGACGGCCTCCATGATTGAGTAGAAAGCTAAGCGTTCAGCCGGATTCAATCATTGACTGATTAGCAGAGATTTCACAAAAGCCTCATCCCCGATAACTAGGAATGGTCTCGGGCAATCCTGGCAGCCGGGTGAGCCGACGACCAGGAGTCCTTTATCTAAGACTGCGGCATTGTCGTTCGCAATGTCTGGCCAATGTTGTAGGAATTTCACCAGATCCACTGGGTCAACTCTCTTCACTACGAAACTACAGGCGCAAATTGGCTGCACTTCATCGCGCAATAACTTCGTATTAAACTCGACGGTACGAACGCGTTTTGTCCATTCATTTACCAGGTCGTTATGGACACCGAGACGAAGTAATTGCACCTGGTTACTCCTTAATGGAGACAATTCCTACACTTTCACTACGATCTTACCATTCGCTTTATTCGATTCCATCAATCGTTGGGCTTCACGAATTTCATCGAAGGGAAACACCGCTACCGGTTTCGCTTTGTACACACCTTTTTCGACACGTTCCACAATCTCCTGCAAAGGAATTTCAGATACCGGAAACTCCGGACTACCAAATACAAAGCTACCAAATAGACTGAAGTGAACGCCACTCGCCATCTGTAGCAACGGGTTGAAGTCCGGTACTGGTGCAAGTCCACCCAACCAGCCGGCCATACAGACACGTCCATGTCGACGTGGAATAGCAATTGAATCGAGCAAAGTACTGTTGCCGACGAGGTCGAGCACAGCATCCACTTTCTTTCTTTCTGGCAGACGCATGGAAAGCTCCGGCCCCTCAAGCTCTGGTCTCTTTGCCCCAAGTTCAAGAAGCTTTTCAAAGCGAGCCTTATTGCGTGTGGTTGCGATTACATTCAGCCCCGCATTGGCCGCAATATTCAAGGCCGCTTGTCCTAGTGAGGAAGTAGCGCCGCGAAGAACGAGGGTTTGTCCCTTTTCAATCTGCAGATTGCCGTAAAGGCATGTCCATGCCGTAGCGTAAGACTCTGGTATCACAGCCAACTCCTCCCACGGTAGATTCGTCACGACTTTCACGACGTTAGTTACAGGCGCGACCGTCAGTTCTGCGTAACTGCCGTTGATCGTTCTTCCCAGTCCACCCATAAATGCAGCCACTTTATCAGCAGGTTTAAACTCTCCGCCCGGAGCGACCACCACCTCGCCAACACACTCAATTCCGCTGACCTCAGCTGCCTCGGCCCACTCGCCTTTGCGCATGTGGGTTTCGGCGTGATTTACGCCAAAGCCTTTGACCGCGATCAACACCTGGCCAGCCTTTGGCTGAGGATCAGGTAACTCCTTAATTTCCAGGGTTTCAAGCCCACCAAACCCATTCAGAACAATTGCACGCATGTATATGCCTCCTTCCGATCGAACGCACGGGCTCAGATACGCTCTCAGACGATTTTTAAAAAGACGCGTGGCATTAGCAATAAGTTGCTTTCGTCGGCAGAATTTTATTTCATTGAGGGTTCATGACATGGCGGAGAACTGGCGTTTATTTTAGACTTGCCATTGGCATGAAAGGACTGATGACCGGAAAGCGACATTGTCAAGATTCTGCGGCTGGTGGTTTGATCTTCCCGCTTGCGATTATCATGCTCGTTTTTGTGTTCCCCGGGCTGCCGACACAGTCCGCAGAAAGGAGAGCGCTCTCCGCTCCGGAATTATCAGCTCTAATTTCAAACGGCACCAGCGGAGTTACGTCAACTAACGTGCGAGTAACAAGCATTGGTCCGCTCGTAACAGTACTGGCCGACAAAGATGCCAATGCAGATGACCGTGACCTGAAAATAGAGGCTATGTTCATAGCCAAAGCGTTGATTCAAGGTGCTCCAGCACAGACGGAAACAGTAAAGGTTATCTTCTTCCAGCAGGGAAAGGAAGGTCGCTTTATAACCATCTCTAAGCAAAGCGTAGCGGATTATGGTGCAGGTAGAATGTCCGCGGACAAACTTCTCTCTTCTTTGGTTCTGAACACAGTAACTCCCGAAAAGGCTCCAAATGTTCTACCTGGGGAACAGTATGAAAGGAGACTATTGGCCTGGGAGCGCATCGAAAAACTGAAAAAGCAGGGCACAGGTGTGGTGCGATTCGAGGAAATCTTCCGCGGAATAGAAGATATGATCAAGGCTGGAAATTCTGAGGAGGCATTGCAAAAGCTTACTTTTCTGGAAACGAAGCTCTCTGATCAAGAAGAGCTTTTAAAACAAGCGAAAAACTCGCAACGTGGCTTGGGTGTGCCAGCAGTAAGAAATGTACAGGGACAAACCTCCGGTCGATCAGCTTCATTCACTGGATCAAACGTTGCGCCTAATCAGCAACCAACTTTTATACCGCCGGATGCAGATCGCTTGGAGCAAACATTCAAACAGCAAAGCAATGAGCTAATCAATCAGGTTTCAGCAAAGGATTCATCCACAGGTCAACGCTTACGCGTGCTCAAGCAACAAATCGAGCAGAATTTATCCTCCGGAAACAGACCTCAGGCATTCGCATTGATACATCAATTTCATACGGCTGTTCAGTCTGCGATCGGCACAGATCCCTTCGCGCCTCCAGGGGGCCCCCAGGGCGGAGGTATGCCACCCGGGGCAGGCAATGGGGGACCGATGAGGCCCGGTGGAGGAGAAGGACCACCTGATCAGTTCTGAGATTGCCATTGTACACCGCAATAATTCCAGCTTACGACAGGGCAAGGACAAGGCGTGACAGGAGATACCGAAGAGCCGAGGGAAACACAATTCAGAGATACACACGACTACGGGCACAGTGTGAAGTCTCGGGATCCTCTCATTGGTACCACATTGGATGGACGCTTTGTAATAGAGGAGGTACTCGGTACCGGCGGTATCAGCATCGTTTATAAGGCGAAGCAGTTACGTGTAGACAGACCGGTAGCTATTAAAACGCTTCAGCTCAGAGTTGACACTAAACCGGTTTACCGAGAACGCTTCCAAAGAGAAATTAGCAGCCTCTGCAAATTGAGCCATCCCAATATTGTCACAGTATTTGATTGCATCATCGGCGAAGACGATCAGCCCTACATCGTGATGGACTATCTCAGTGGGCGAAGTCTCGAAGCACTGATTAAGGATAACGGACCGCTTGATATCGAACGCTTCGCACGAATCTCCATTCAGATATGTGGCGCACTGGATCATGCGCACAGAAAGGGTATCGTGCATAGGGATTTAAAGCCAGGAAATATCGTACTTATGGACGACGAAATGGACTTCGTCAAAGTTGTTGATTTTGGTCTGGCCAAAATTGGTGAAGAAGGAAGAAAGCTAACACAATCCGGCGAGCTATGGGGCAGCCCGCCTTACATGAGCCCTGAGCAGTGCATGGGTGGTTCGGTGGATTTACGCTCAGACATCTATTCTCTTGGGATTTTGATGTATGAAATGCTGGCTGGGCAAGACCCATTTCATGAGGCAGTTACGGTCTTTGAACTAATTCAGAAACACGTGAGCACGCAGCCGCCAAGATTGAGCGAAGTCAACCCGCAGGTAGTAGTTCCACCTGCTCTGGAGTCTGTGATATTCAAGGCATTAGAGAAAGATCGGGAACAAAGATATCAATCCGGGCAACAACTACAAAATGCAATTCTTGAAGCCTGTTCTAAAACTGTAGATCGCCACGTCGGTGAATTCTTGACTCATCTGGCCAATGAATCAAGGTCGACATCATCCGAACAGAGAGCAAAGCAGGAACAGCTAGCAACTGATTCGAACCCCAACGTGGCTAACTATTTCAATCAAGCGTTAAACCCAATGGCATATGAAGAGACGACGGAGACGCTCTCGTCCAGCATTAAACAGAAACCGCCAAAACCCGAGGCAACCCAGCCAGTTGAAACGAGACCATCGGATCTTGCACCGGTCATGGACAAAGCCATACGGAAAGATGCCCCGCAAGTTTCTCGTCTTCGCAATGAACCGATGCCTTCCCCAACATCACAGGGGAGATCTTTTACCGTCCTCATTGCAGTTTTAGCCGGTGCTGTGTTGACTATTTGCATTCTTATCTTAATCGCTACGCTCAACAAGCCTACAACCACCGTGCATGAAACCGTCCCTGGTGCTGAAACACCAAATGCTGTAATCCAACAACAGACACCCACGTCAAGCGTCGGGACTGGAACCAAGTTACCGACCGAGCCTGTTTCATCTTCGTCTTCTGTCAATCCAAAAACTTCTTCAATACCAACTGTCACAAAGACCAGCGCGAATAGACATATTGTTCAAACCCACAGAGAAACTGAGCCTGGGATTGGCACAAATTTGAAAAAGAGACCAACTACCCTTACTGCGCCACGTCCCCATCCGGAGGTCGAGCCTCGAAGTAAGGAGAGTAGCTCGAGCAGTGATCCCTGGTCTGCGCTGAATAAGTTGAGAAAAGGAACCCAGTGACAGGAGAACGGTAGCTATGCAACAACAATCCAGGCATCATAGGCTTTTCATCGCCTTTGCTTGCTTCTTTGCACCATTGGCGGCATGGGGTGAGACAGCGAAGTGGGACCCGAGTTACCAGGAAGGCATCTCGGCCTATAAACTAGGTGAATACGCTGACGCTGAAAAGTCCTTGTTGGAAGCAAAGGCACAGGCAGAGAAGTGTGGTGCAACAGATGCAGAAATGGCATTGATACTCGACAGCCTGGGAGACGTGTACGGTGACCAGAACAAGTTTACAGAGGCAGAACCCTTGTACCAGCGGGTAATCTCGATCAAAGAAAAAGCCCTCGGACCAGATAATCCAGATCTGGCAATTTACTTGGGCAAGCTAGCCCTCGTAGACTTCGGCGACCGCAAAGATGCTGAAGCAGAGTCACTTCTCAAACGGGCTCTCTTAATGAAAGAAAAAGCTCTTGGACCAGATGATCCAGATCTGGCCAGTTGTATCACTTGCCTGGCGCTCGTCTACAACAGCCAACATAAGTACGACGAAGCAGAGGCAATGTCCAAACGCGCTCTTGCCATCAAAGAAAAGGCTCTCGGGCCGGACAACCCAGATCTGGCAACCTGCGTAAATTCTCTGGCGGTCATCTACTATGTTCAGCATAAATACGACCTGGCAGAACCACTTTTTAAACGAACGATAGCCTTCGACGAGAAGGCTGCCGAACCGGATCATACGGCCATGGTCAATCACCTTGTTGATCTGGCGAAGCTATATCAGGATGAAGGTAGGTATAAAGAAGCAATTCCACTGATTGAGCGTGCTCTCTCGGTCAGGGAAAAAGATCTCAGTCCGGATCACCCTGGTCTCATTACCTATATTGATAATCTGGCCGCACTGTATAAAGCAGATGGCAGAAACACAGAAGCAGCAGAGCTGGAGAAAAGATCTAAAGCCATTAATGCAGGAACAAAGTAGGTGAGAGTTGGTGTCATTCTAGTGAATGAAAAAGCATTTGCTGTGTGATAATGCAAAGAATGCAGTCCAAATTAGAATTTCACTAAGATATGGCACCACCAAGCGCAAGCACGACAAACCCATTGCGGGTCTTTGGGAATCGAGAATACTCGCTATATTTCGGTGGTCAATTGGTCTCGCAGGTCGGCACCTGGATGCAACAAATAGCGCTGAGCTGGCTGACTTACAAACTGACCAGTTCTCCAGTTCTGCTCGCAGTAGTGGGGGCGTCAAGTCAATTGCCGGCCTTAGTGGTTATGCCGTTTGCTGGCGTAATGGCAGATCGCTTCAATCGACATCGCATTGTCGTGCTTACGCAAACGGCTGCTATGACGCAAGCGGGTTTGTTGGCATATCTAACGCTTACTCATCAAGTGCACGTATGGTACTTAATAGCGCTCGGCCTCATGATGGGAGTAATCAACGCATTCGATATGCCGGTTCGTTCGGCCTTTGTCTACGGGATGATCAAGGAAAAGGACGATTTGCCCGCGGCTATCGCCATGAATTCCAGCTTGATGAATCTATCAAGATTACTTGGTCCGGCCCTGGCCGGTTTCGTGGTGGCATCTCTCGGTGAAGGTATGTGCTTTCTTTTGAATGCTGCAAGTTACATTGCCGTCATTACGGCTTTGATGTTTATTCATGGTAATTTCGATCCGAAGAAGGAGCGCGGAAAGAGTAGTGTTCTGAGTGAGTTAATCGATGGGTTACAATACGCGCTGAAAACCACGCCTATTCGTGCCACTATCCTCTTATTGGCCGTATTCGGGTTTGGCGGAATGGCATATGCGATGTTGCTGCCTGTGTTTGTAAAGGAGATTGGTGGTGATGCCACCACACTTGGCTATCTGAGTTCCGCATCGGCGTTCGGTTCCGTTGTCGGTACGGCAATTCTAGCTACGAGGAAGAGTGTGCTGGGACTGGGGCGCTGGATCATTGCTAGTTCGTTTGTTTATTCAATTGCCTTATTTGCCTTTGGTTTTGCACGCAGTTTTTGGATCTCGCTGCCGATCCTGGCAGTACTGGGAGCGGCCATGATGCTACAGATGGGATGCTGTAACACAATCCTCCAATCCGTGGTGGAGGAAGACAAACGCGGGCGTGTGATGAGCCTTTTCACAATGGCTTTCATGGGAACGATTCCGCTCGGCAGCTTAGTCGCCGGAACGGTGGCAAATCATTTTGGATTTCAAACAATGATTTTCTCTTGTGCTATTTATTGTTTCGCAGTAGCGATCATCCTGGCTACGCAGATGCCACGCCTGCGCCGTGAAGGCAGACCGGTCTATATCGAACGCGGACTTCTGGAAGCCGAAGAAGAAGCGGATTTCATCGCCAAACCGATTGCCTGAGCCAACGGCCCTTGAACCCGGAAGATCGTTAGTCGCCTTCAGAACTTGGCACCGCCTCACCCATTAGACGTAACTCCGCTCTTGCAAGCTTATAGTCGTCGCGGTCTTCATCCTGTTTCTTTGCCACCGCCAATCGCAAATGTTTCCTTGCCGTCTCCAGGTCACCGTTCAATTCTGATTGCACCCCAATCACGTAGTGCGCTGTTACCAGTGGCCCGCCATACTGGTCTGTCTCCTTCAATACGTCATCAATAGAAACCTGTCCGGCCAAATAGCGCAGGCAGGGTATTGGCCAAATCCTTTCATGATTCGGAAAGCGATTCAACCAGACTGACAGTGTCTCACCCAGTACGGCAGCGGCCTCCTTTTCTCTCCTCTCATGTTTGAGCGCAAAAAACCAATGAATGGTATTTGCTAGTCGATCATCGCTAAGCGTCCAACGCAGATCTGATTTTTCAGATTTGATCTTTGCGAATGCCTGACAAGCGAGTCCAAAATTTCCCTTGAGCATTGCTTCTTGAGCTGCGCTCAGTGAGCATTGTGAAAGAGCATCCTTAAGAATCGCAATTAACATCCGATCGGACTGCCATGATGTATACGAGACTTTGGTCCCATTTGAAAGGGTTACAACCATGCAGGGAAATACTTCACAGGAAAACTTCTGCGATAAATCATCGAAGAGCTGGTGCGGTGCGTTTTCCTGCCGCTCCACTTTGACCGGGATAAAGTTATTGCGTATAAGTTCCACGACATCGCGGTTGTTAAAGAGCGTGTTTTCAAATAAATTTGTTAGGACAATACCGAGTAAATTCTTTTCATCGCAAAAGTAATAAAGCGTCGGCGTCGAGAGAAGATCCTTCCGATTTGGCTCGATCGGCTTCGGTTGCTGCCAGACCAGGAGATCTTGTGTCCTCTTCGGTGGGAAGTAAGTCCCATAGCAAATTACCAGGGCTCGCAAGAGAAGCAAAATCAGGCACGAAACCAGCATTACCCGCGGCAAAGAGTTAGTTCTGCCCAGCTCAGTCATTAGCATAAAAGAACTCTCTGCGATTCATAGCGAACATGCTCAGAGTAAGATAACAAACAACATTGGAGACGTATATAACAATATCAATGAGTGGCAGTCTCGACGATTTAAAAACGTGATAAGAGTCAATTCCTACCGAAAAGAAACTGAAGAGAAACTGCGCCGCAGTCACGACCGAGTTCGATAATTCGCTTACAGAAAGCGAAGTTATAAATGACATGGTGCCAACACCCATAGTGATAAGAACGCAGGCCGCCCAGATCCAGGCAAAAATCCAATAACCCCACGGGGACGGCAGCGACGAAATCAGGACTATTAGCGCAGTATAGCTGATAGCGTTCAAAATAGCGTCAGCAACCGAATAGCAATCAAGCACGTCTCGCGGTTGCCGACCAGCCACACCGGCAAGTGCGAAGGCTAAAACGGCCTGAATTATTACAATAGCAAGTATAAAAATTACTCCACTGAGCCACTTAGAAAGGACATAGGACCAACGTGGTAAAGGTCTCGAAAATATCAGGGATAGATATTCGCCATCCTTTCGCTGCTGAGTGTTAGCAAATTGCGGGCTAATAACATAAAGCGCCACGCACATGGGAATAAAGGGCCCGAACAACATACTGCGCGCCCATTCACGGGTAACTACAAGGTCAGTCGATAAGAGCGCCCCCACCCACAGGGCCCAACCCAAAATCAACATGCTGATCGAAATTAATGTACGCCAGTACAAATAGCGCCTTATGGTAAACATCAGGATTGCAATGCTCATTGCTCGTTTTCTTCCTTGATTGCTGCAGATGTTTGGGTAGACTGCTGTTGAACCGCGGGCCTGAAGAGTTCCGACAGGCTCCTTCGATCGAAGAAGACTTCATCGAGACGGATGCCACTCTGAACCAATCGTTCAATAACTTTCGGTCCATCATGTCGATTCGTCAGTAAAATTTTCGCGTATCCGTCGTTTTGATCTGCCAGCGTAACACCACATTCGGTCAGTACCCTTGTGAGAAGATCAATGTCTGGCTTCTCTTCTTCAGGCCACTTGGCGATCAGTAACTTCCTGTTTAGGGTGCTGATCGCTTCTTCAGTTTCAATCTTCCCCTTACGAATAAAGGCGAAGCGCGTGCACACACGCTCGATTTCATCCAGGTGATGCGAGTTTATAACAACAGTAACTCCGTCCTTTCGAAAACGCTTTAAGATGTTGCGCACCATTTCCATTCCGGGCGGATCCATGCCGGAAGTGGGTTCGTCCAGAAAACACAATTTGGGCTTGCCGATGAGCACTTGCGCCAGACCAAGACGCTGAAGCATTCCGCGCGAGAATTTGGCGATCTGACGTCTGGCGACATTTTCTAGCTCAACCGCGGCAAGGGCATCATCTATTTCCTTCTTAGCTGCTTGATCGCTTGAACGTCCGGCAAGCATTTGATGAAAAGTGAGAAACTCTCGCGGATTCATCCAGTTTTCGAAACTAGGTCGTTCCGGCAAAAATCCTGTCACTCGCCGCACGTCTATATGATCCGGCGGTTTGCCAAAAATTCTGATTCTTCCCCTGGAAGGTCTGAGCAGGGCAAGCATACAACCCATAAGCGTAGTCTTTCCGGCGCCATTCGGGCCGATGAGGGCAAATATGTCTCCGTCTGCCACTCGCAAACTAACGTCATCAAGCACCTTAATACGACCAAAGTTAAATGACTTGCCCAGGTTCTCGATCAGAATCGCCGGCGCCTTTGAAGCTTCTTCAGTGACTGTATTTAATGTGGTCGACACAATGAACTACTCAACCAGGGCTGAGACATGCAGAATTCGAATTACGGCTTAGTAAGCAGCTCAGCGCATACCGCTGTCTATTATATTAAATTCCCAGCCCTAAGATTCTTATGCGCATTGTTGCAAATTATCGATAGGGAGCAAGCCTTGAAAGAGGTAGCCAAGCATACCCGAACAAGCAATTGGTGTACTATGTCGCCATTCCACCAGGTCTTGCTACGGAGTTAGAGTCTATGCGAGTGTTGCTACTCAGATTGATCATCTGTTTCGTCACTTTACCCATCGTGGCAACTGCGGGTCGTTCCGCTAACCAACAGGCGGCCGAACCATTTAAAGTGGGCTTCGTCATGACTGGACCGGCTGCTGATCTGGGTTGGAACTACACCCACGACCAGGGGCGTAAGTTCTTAGAACAGTCCTTCAACGGTAAAGTTCAAACTACGCTAGTTGAAAAGGTGCCTGAGAGTGCCGAAGTTGAACGCGTGATGGAAAAAATGATTGCTCAGGGCACGAAGTTGATCTTTGCCACATCCTATGGGTATTTAGAACCAGCGCTAAGAGTTGCGTCTCGTCATCCCGACATAATAATAATGCAGTGTCAACGCTCAAGCCCCCCATCTGCAAAGAACGTCGGCGCATATTTTGTTGACCCGAACGGGCCTCTGTACGTCGCTGGGGTTGTCGCCGGACGCCTTACCAAAACGGGAAAAGTAGGCTGCGTGGCGGCACACCCTATCGCTGTCGTACTAACGACCTTCAATGCTTTTGCGCTTGGCGTTCAGAGCGTCAATCCAAAGGCGCGGATTCAAATTGTTTGGACGGGAAGTTGGTCCGATACTCCGCTTGAAGCTGAAGCGACGAAAGGATTGATCGACTCCGGTGCGGACGTCGTTTTTTCTGAGATGAGCAGCGCTATGACGGTTGTGCAAACAGCAGCAAAAGCTGGTATTCACAGCGCAGGCTGTTGTGTAGATCTAAAAAATGAATCGCCGAAAAGCTGGCTCACCGGTCAACATTTTAACTGGGGACCGCTTTATGTGAAGACGGTTCAATCAGTGATGGACCACACCTGGAAACCGGGTGACAGGTACTACGGGATGAAAGAAGGCTACTCAGATCTGTCCTCTTTCGGAACGGACGTACCAGAAAAAGTGAAGAAAGAAGCTATGTCGGTAAAAAAGCGCATCGATGACGGCGACATAGTAGTTTTCAAAGGACCGCTGAAAGATCAAGACGGGCGGCAGAGAGTTAAACCTGGAGAAATTCTCGACATCAAGGCGCTTACGAATGTGAACTGGATAGTACAGGGAGTTGACGGTCCCATTCCGCATCAATGAAAGCTTCCTTACCTACGCCGTTTGGCGATGTCACGTGCACCGTCCAACCAAAGATGTTTGGAAAGATCGAGCTTGTTTTCCGAATCAAAGACAATACCTTCAGCCTCGAGTAGATGCTTTTGAAAATCCGGAGGCATTCCTGGATTTTTGTGCGTGCTTATGCCGCCGGTGGAATTGACCACCCGGTGCCAGGGAACGTTTTTAGAATCGAACCCCGACTTGCTCGTCGTAGTGCCAGTTGACTTGCGCTTTTTCGTTGGTCCAGGCAATGCTCGCAGTGCCCAGCCAACCCCTTGCGCGCTCAGTCGTTTTTCCAGGAGGTCCGAAATCAGGCCATAAGTCAAAACGCGCCCGCGTGGAATTTTCTTTACTATTTTGTAGACTTCAGCATATACCGACATGCTGTCGCTCGCCCGAGGAGAAGATTGAAGTCTAGCTCTTCTTTGTCAGAAGCTCCACGTAAATATCCTTAAAAGTCTGATCGCCATACTTGTCGTGATGGCGCACCCAGGCCATTGGATAGGGAAGGCCCTCCTCGTTCCGTCCTTTTGGAACAATATCGAGTAACGAGTACATAATCATAAATTCTTCCAACCCCCGACCATAACTTGAATAAGTATGGAAAATTTTCCCATCCCTATCTTTGTGGAAAACACTGATGCCCGGTCCTTCGCTTGACGGAAAAGTGGTCATCGCATAATTGTAGTAGACCTGCTTTTGATCTTTCGGATCACCGGGGAATGAGACGTGGAAGTCGTCATTGAAGTCAGAATTGAATGACGACAACCACTTGAATTTCCATCCCATGCGTTTCCTGAACGGTTCGATCTTGTCAAATTCAGCGCGGGAGATAGTCACCATATTCGTATCCCGCTCTCGCAAATGGACAATGACCGAATCGTAATTATCCGCTAGCAGCGAGCAACTCTTGCAGCCTTCGGTCCAATCTGGTTGGAACATGAAGTGATAGACAATTAGTTGAGTCCTCCCGTCGAATAGGTCGCTTAGCTTCTCCTTACCCTTGGGCCCATCAAATACGTATTCCTTATCGATAGCAACCCAGGGGAGCTCCCGACGCTCCTTGGCTATTTGATCGCGCTGGCGTGTCAGTTCTTTTTCCTTTTTCAAGAGTTCTTTACGCTTAGCGACCCATTCTTCTTTGGAAACAACTTTGTGATCAGGCATAGGGCAAGCTCCTCATGCGGTTCAGGCGACGAATCGAGCCAGTTTCTCCAGGCATTCTTGCCATCCCATTGTGTGCCCTTCAACAGACTTGGCCAAGGCAAAGTTAGAGTGCACCAGATGAATCTCCGTCTCGCTACCTCGCGCAATGAATTCTACGGACACAATCGTGTCGCTGGCGGGATACTCGGCGGAGCCGTTGGTCCAGGAGTAAACAAGCTTCTGATTCGGAATGATTTCCTTGAACGTTCCATAAACTAACCCGGGACTACCATCGGCACAGTTTGCTTCGATGCGATATTGTCCGCCAACTTTCAATTCCTGCGTCACGCGCGCGCGAGCCACCTTATCGCAGCCAAACCACTGGCTGATCTGTTCCGGTTCTGTCCATGCTCTGTACACTTTTTCAACGGGGGCCTGGATCGTTCTTCTTACTTCAAGCGTATTAGTTTTAGTGTTAGTCCCGACCATGCTTTTCTTCTCCTTGTTTGGACTTGAGGTATTTTTCCAGCGAATCGAGCTGTCTGTTCCAGAATCGACTGTAAGCACCTAGCCACTCGCTCGCTTCCGACATCGGCTCAGCGCAAAGCTTGAGGTAGTGCGTTCGCCCTTTCCGCTCGCGCGAAACTAGCTTTGCACTTTCAAGCAGTTTGAGATGCTTTGATATCGCCGGTAGTGACATCTTGAACGGCTCAGCGAGTTCAAGGACCGTGCAGGTCCCTTTGCTTGCCAAATTACCAATTATCGCGCGCCGTGTTGGATCAGAAAGCGCAAAGAATGTGTGGTCGAGCTGTTCAGAATAATGTTTAACCATACAGTTAACTATGTCATGCCCTTTTGATTTTGTCAAGCCATCTATTAGCAAGTTGATTGAATGATAGTCGATCTCAACCTCAGCACAGCGTACTCAGGTTGAGAGGTCCCAGGCCAGTCAGCAACGAGCCCGGATTCCAGGAACTCAACACGCTGTTTTCCGTCGGCTTTTTTAACAGCCCATTTGCGATGCTGACATTTCCAAATGAACAAATTTCTCGAACATCTTTCTCAGCGAGCAACACGGTTTACCGCCAGTGCATTTGGCTTCGGCTTCGCTCTAGCAATTGTTGTGTTCTGGTTGATTCTTGGGCCCGTGTTTCATTTTTCGGAGGAGTGGCAACTGGTGATCAACACCTTAACCACCATAATTACTTTTCTTATGGTCTTCCTGATTCAGCGGGCACAGAATAAAGACGTTCTGGCGCTTCACTTGAAACTAAACGAGTTGATCGCTTCTCAGCAGGGTGCAAGTAACAGGCTCTTGAATGTTGAAGAAAGAACCGAAAAGGAGCTGGAAGCTTTCAAAGAATTGCACGAGCAATTACCAAAAGATTCTGTGGCAGCCCATTCTATTGAACACGCTGTCAAATCCGAAACAATCCTACCCTCTCAGAATAAAGACTGAACAAGAAATCAAACTGTCCAGGATTTTCATCTGAATTCAGTGCAAGCAGAGTCAACAGTTGCGTCACTGCTGAGTTAATGACTCGTAGAACCGCTTTCAGTAGACTAAAGTGGTTAGATTTTAAAGAGGTGAATTATGAGTAAAAAGGCTTCGGAACATCACAAGAAAGCAGCAGAACATCATCGAAAGGCTGCTGATCATCACGAACAGGCATCGAAGCACCATGACAGCGGCAGCCACGAAAAAGCGGCACACCATGCTCAGACTGCTACAGGACACCATCTTCATGCAGAGCATCACGCTCACGAAGCAACGAAGTGCCACAGCGACGAATACGGAAACAAATAGCAGCCTGTATATCATTCCCGGGCAGCTCGATCACCATAGATCGGGCTGCCTTCTATTAAATGGTCCTACCTAATATGCTTGATACCATTAACGCTGGATTTTTTGATGACAGAGAGACAGGTATTATTAACAAATGATTTTGCAGACACATCTGACGCGCAGCTAAACTGAAAGGTCAATGGAGGCAATCATGGAAAGCGAAAACATCTCTCAAGTAGATTTGCTGGCAAGCGTCACGCCTGAAAATGCAAGTGGAAGCTTCGGCAAGCACTGGGATTCGGGAACTCGCCATGAGCCGCCGGTACAAACAGATCTTGCCAATCATCATCAAACGATTTTGAACTTGCTGGTCGAGACCCGGGAGTCTCAGAACCAGGGTTGGCTTGGAGATCTGGCTCAGCAAGTAGAGCATATAAACAAGGAAACTCCTTCTAAACCGGTTGAACCAGAGACGTACGGCCGGCGCACCATTCTCAAATTAATGAACAAGATATTTGATGATTTTGAGCTGTTTTCGACGCAGTTCAACGAAACTAACTCCGGAAGCGAGTTGTTTATTAACTGTTCGAGACCGGAAACAAGGCGTCCCAGTTCTGAGCTAGCCGGTGATGGCACGATGCTACCGTTATATATGGACGGATATTTAGCTACAAGAAATTGGTCCTTGCTACTGCGGGGAACAAGAAACAAAATCAAGGTATTCGTTTTTCCATCTGAAGTATTGTTGGGCTTTCGCTCATCAACAGTCGGTGAATCGGACTTTCCGCCTCTATTTGAAATCGCAAGAGCAAAAGATCAAAACCGTCGAGGCTGGAAGATAGGTGACAAATGGATCAGCCACGATCAACTTCCAATTCTTTCTGCACAGTTGTTTAGTGATTTCGTACGGCTGGCAGCAACGCCACCGGCTTATGCGGACATCCCAGCTCAGACAGCAACTGAATCAATGGAAATCGAACCACCGCCTTCAGCTTCAGCAGCTAACGATGCACCGGCTACTGACCAGATCCAAAGCAATGAGTTGCCCAAACAGGTGCTGCTTGATCCAGCCGTGCTCGAGGCTTGCAAAGTAATTTCGATCGTTGTCGATCAAAATCTCCATCGTTTACTCCAGCAAAGCAAACATTCTATAGAGACAAAGCAGTTCGACCAGTTTTATGACATCCAACAGCTCATAGAAAAACTGGGAGCATTGAAATCATTCGTTGGCACAACTTCCGAACAAATTGCTCCAGCCAACCGCTAACAAATCGACTCTTCACAGAGTATGATTAACTCTTTCAGCAAGGAATCTGACTGAGTTGATAGACAAATACCGTAATGACGGAGCTGTGAAGGCTATG
>PSRH01000250.1 GCA_003175915.1 Candidatus Melainabacteria bacterium
CTCTTTGTCGCCGGCTGGATCCTGCAGTTCATCGGTCATTTTGTCTTTGAGAAAAACAAACCGGTGATTATCTCTGAGGCGACAAATCCGCTTGTCCCTCTTGCCGCTCTTATTGTGGTCGGACAGCTCTGGGCGAGGGTTTTGACCGGTCGACCACTGAGTGAAGATGTGCCTCTTAACGGGCGCCGACGCTCCGTCTCGAAAAGAAGGCCGAAAAGCGGTATTCTGCCTTGATAACTTCCTTCTGGCAGGAACGTAAGACGTTATTTTGACCAGGTCATGGCCTGGATTAAATCAAATGTAGGGGACGCTATTGCAGTCTCTCCACGGGGCGGCTTTAGCCGCCTGTGTATCGAAACAGCCGGACGACCGAGCATCCCCGACAAGCCCAGAACAGGATGCTTTCCTGGCCCGACCCCATAACCGCTGGGCAACTAGCTTAGAGCCGGTTCGCTTTTGCCGCGGGATATGTTGACAACGATGCGCCGGCCACCCAGGGTCTGTCCGTTGAAATCTCTGATCGCCGCGTCCGCTTCTTCTTCGCTTTGCATCTCAACGAAGCCGAAGCCGCGTTTTCTGCCAGTTTCACGATCGGTCGGTAAAGCCACAGAAATGACTTTTCCTGAGCGCGAGAAGGCTTCTTCTAGCTCTTGTTCGGTGGTCTGGAACGGTAGGTTGCCTACGAATAGTTTCTTGTTCATATGGTTTGCGTTGTCCTAGTGCGTGTACTTGTTTCTTCCGATTTAGCCCTGTCCTTTTAAACTGGCTCAAGGCGAGGTTATACGATGTTGGGGAACCCGAGATCAACTGGGAAATTGTCCCTTTATTGCTGGCCGCCGGCGGCGTCCGGAGTATTAGCGGGCTTGGCCGGCTTAGTTTTACCATGTCCGGTGACGGCACCCAGACCTTTTTTGGTTTGAGAGCCTACATAGCCGACCCCTTTTTCCGTTTCAGAGCCTACTTTCTTGACGCCTTTGCCTGTCGCTTCGGCTCCCTTCTTGATTTCATTGCCGACGCCTTTTGCGCCCTTTTCGACATCCTTGATAAGGGTAGTGGTGCCCTTCTTGATGTCGCTACCTACTGCCCTGGCTCCTTTAGTGACGGCGTTACCGCCCTTAGCGGCGCTTTTCGCAGTCGTAGTGCTTGTCGTTGTAGTTGTTGTGGGATCCGCTTGCGCCAGCACGCTGGGAGCCAAGAGGCAAACCAGGGACGAAGCAAGCAATAGAGAGGCAACCTTTTTCATACTCATTCCTCGAAAGCAACGAAACCGGACAATTTTGCCAAATTTGTCGTCTTTCTTCTAGATTGCCTAGTTTAGCCGCTATTAAGGCAAGACCTCGGGGTAGCATGGCAGTTTTGCCTGAACACCCGCTCTGTCGGTGGGCAAGCAAAATGCCAAGGACTTTCTTGTTTCCTTAGTTTGGGCAGCGGCGTTCGGGTTTTAAGTTTGGATTGGGGCCAGCGATGAGTACGTGCTTAGCAAATACTATTCTTGCTACACTTTGCAAAGCATGAGTGAAACGGAAGGGTAAAAGAGCGCGCCCGACGTTTTTTGCGGTAAGGTATGCAGCTATTGTGCCTCAGGGGAAACAAGAGAGATTAATGATCAATACAAGTAAGCGGACGAAGAAAGCTGAAAAAGCTGCCTCGAGTGAAATCACTAAGATCTCCGAGCGCAAGAATATAGTTGAGTACCGGCTCAACAATGGTTTGAAGATTCTCCTGGTAGAAAACCATGTTGCGCCAGTGGTTACAGTTCTGGTTCTCTTCAAGGTCGGCAGCCGTAACGAAGGGGTCGGCTACACGGGCTCGACACATTTTCTTGAGCACATGCTCTTTAAAGGAACAAAGAAACACAACGCTCAGAAGGGCAACGGCATAGATGATTTGCTGACGCAGATTGGTGCCTATTGGAACGCCACGACCTGGTTTGATCGAACCAGCTATTTTGAAGTGGTTCCCAGCGAATACATGGATCTTTGTGTTGGTCTGGAAGCGGACCGGATGCGCAATCTTCTTTTAAGACAAGAAGACCACGACTCGGAGATGTCCGTGGTCCGTAATGAGATGGAGCGGGGTGAAAATTATCCGGAGGAGGCTCTGGAGAAGGAACTGTATGCGGTGGCATTTCGCGAGCATCCATACCATCATCCTACGATCGGATGGCGCTCGGACGTCGAAGGCGTGCCTATGGAGCGGCTGAAAAAATTCTACGATACTTTCTATTGGCCCAACAATGCCACCGTTGTGGTTGTTGGCGCCTTTGAAAGGAATGAGGCTCTTGCGACAATTGAAAAACACTACGGCAAGATACCGATGGCTCCTGAGCCAATCCCTCAGGTTTATACGGTGGAACCGCCCCAGGAGGGGGAACGGCGCTTCCAGATTAGAAGGGCCGGCGATTTGCCGCGTGTCTGGGTTGGTTATCACGTGCCGGAAGCCAGTCATCCGGATAACTACCCATTGGCGGCAATCAGGCATTTGCTCGGTGGTACCTACGAACGATCGAGTCGCCTGTATAAGAGCTTGATAGACTCCGGCATTGCCGCAGATAGTTTCGCTCGCCATCATGACCTGAGAGATCCGGGCCTGTTTATCGTCGGGGCTACACTCAATCCAGGAGTAGCGCTGCAGACGGCTGAAGCGATTTTGCACGCCGAACTGGCCAAGCTTGCCAGCGAGCCGGTTAGCGAAGAAGAGCTAGGCAGGGCCAAGAGCGCCAATATCAAAGGCACCATTCTCGCCAAAGCGGAGCCGAGCAGCTTAGCATTCATGCTTGGGGAGGCTGAGTCGAAGGCGGATTGGCACTGGCTAATTGACTTTGACGACAAGTTCAATGCGGTAACGGCCAACGACATCATGCGAGTGGCCCGCCACTATTTTGTTCAGGACAATCGTACTGTCGGGCACTTCATTCCTAAGCCTCAGCCAGTGGCGGAAGCCAAGCCTGCTGCCAATCAAGTTGCCGCTGGATCGGCAGCTAAGGGGGAGGGCACCTCATCTGGTGCCAGCCAGCAAAAGGAAAAGGAGAAGCTGAAAAAACTGATCGATGCCAGCCCAAGTGTCGTCAAGGTGAAATTGCCAAAGCCAAAACCGCACACCAGTAATTTTGTCTCTAAAGTGGCTAAGAAAGTTCTGCCCAATGGTTTGACCGTGCTGGTTATGGAAAATCCTGGCACCGAATCGGTGGGCATCTCGGGTATATGCCGAGCTGGCAAGTACTTTTCTTATGGTAAAAACAGCAGCTTAGCCGATCTGGCCATAGAACTCTTACCGAAAGGCTCGCTCAATTATGGCAAGCTTGAGATTGCCGAAATTTTGGAAGCAATGGGCATCCCGGCCGGGCTCGATTTTTCCATCGACAATTTTCGTGTTTCTTTCGGGACACATCTGGTGGCCAAAGACTTGCCTCTTTTCCTGACGCTTCTGGCCGATGTTCTTTGTTATCCGGGTTTTGACTCAGGCGAGTTAAAGAAGACCAAAGTTGAGTGGAAGGCCAAAATCATCGAAGCGATGAACAGCACGCGCATGCTGGCCTGGAACGGTTTGCGGCGGAACATCTACGAAGCAAACCATCCATTTTTCGAAAAAAGTTTTGAGGAAGAACTGGCGGAACTGGATCAAGTGTCATTGGAAGCAATCAGAGAATTGCATTCTACGTACATGGTGCCTAAGGGTACGATCCTCACCATTGTCGGTGACGTCAACATCGAGGAAACAATTGATCTTGTCGGTACTTCATTTGGTGACTGGCAGGGCGGTGCGGCTTCGGCGATTAGCATGCCGCCGGCGCCGTTACCTCAGGCTAAGCGCCGGGTGGAAGTGAAGCTGGCTGATAAAAAGAGTGTTGACATAGTGATGGGCCATCCGACGCCGTTGAAGCGAACAGACAACGATTTTTATGCCGCCAAGTTAGCTAACGCCGCTCTCGGACAAGATACGATCACCTCACGGCTCGGCCAGGTAGTACGCGATCGGGCCGGCTTGACTTATGGAATTTACTCCGCCTTTTCGGATTCGGCTTATGGCCAAGCCCCGTGGACGGTGAGCTTGTCGGTCAATCCCCTCAATGTGGACAAAGCTATCGCTCTTACGTCGCAGGTTCTCACCGATTATCTGGAGCGTGGTATCAGTGATGATGAACTGAGTAAAGAAACCGGGCGGGCAATCGGTTCCTTTAAAGTCGGATTGGCCTCCTCCTCCGGAATTGCCAGAGCGCTATCAGAATTTGAATTCCTTGGTTTGGGCGTTGAAGAGCTGGACAAAATCACCAGCCGCTACTTATCTGTCACCAAAGCTCAAACTGATGCGGCCATGCGCAAATATATGCGTCCCGATAAAGCTGTCACCGTAGTATCAGGAACTTTGGGCTAGATCTTTCATACCTTTTCCATCGATTCGACGTCGAGAGGACGATGTCATGGATCACTTTTCGTAATCAATAAATAGTCGATCAGGTTAGAAACATATATACAAGTCAATCGGCCTGAGCTAACATATGGGTCCTGCTAGAAAGAGCTGTCCGATGATCCAATCCAATCGCCTGTCGGCCAAGACCCCAATCAGTCTTGAGGGTTTTGAGGATCTTCTGGATCGAGTCTTTGAGCCGACCTCAAGACATGGACTGGCGAGAGCAAGCCGCCATTCAACAAGCGTCACCGCCCCAAATTTAGTGGCATCGAAAGCGCTGGGCGAAATTGCCGATAATGTCGTTGTTGGCCCGGGCCATGCCATGTTTCTGGCCGTTCCCAGTTTGCATGAGTCCGTCGCTTTAGAGAAGGCGCCGGCTGACGCAGCTCAACTTGCTTGCGAAGTGCGCTTGCTTGAGGCTCGCTTGGAATATGCTCTTCAGTCCCTGGCCGAAGCCAGGTTCACAGAAAAAAAGTTGAAGACGAAGCTGGCTGCAATGGAAGACCAGATCAAGCAAATACCGCTTCTCTTTGAAAAGGCAGTGAGGTTGAGAGAGCTGGAGAGCTATCTAACGGGTTTGATTGTTGAGCTAAACAAGCTCGCCTGAATGAGAGGAAAAATAGTATTCGCATCAAGGTGAGTTTTTTCATTTCCCAGAAGCTTTTTCGACATCACCTATGGTGGCCGGAAGGCAAGTTTCTAAGCCAGCGGAACCGGCAAGGGTCCTTGACTTCTCGTAGTTCACCGACATTGTCTGAATCGGAGGTAGTTGATAAACTAAAATCAAGGGGACCTAATTTAAAGACAGAATTGTCTTAGTCAAGTATCGTTACTATCGAGTCGTTGGACTCTTTGTCTTTTGACGCGAAAGACAAGGCTAGGTGGGATTTTTTATGTTTGATACCGTGTGGCGCCGTCTCATCCCGGCATTATTGCTCACCTTTTCTCTCTCCGTTCTGCCCCTTTTGGCTCGCAGTACTGCCAGTCAATTGAGCGTGGAGGAAAGACTTCAAAGAGGTGAAGTAATCGTTGGCATTCGGGAAGTAGGTACAAGCAAGTTCGTCACCGGCACCGTGCTGATCAACGAACCTCCAGAACGGGTTTGGCCAATCATGGTCAATCCATTCGAGTTCCTTAACAAAATCTCTCCACGTATGAAGCATCTGGAAGTAGTGAAGGACCAGGCCGAACTTTCTGTACTCAAGATCACACTCGATGTTGTTTTGATCCCGCATTTCACTTATGTCGTCGAATCGAAGTACGAGAATGGTGCGCGGGTAAGTTTCCGACGGGTAAGCGGCGTACTAAAGGATTTCAAAGGCGCCTGGGAAGTCAGCCCCATCGGCGACGGCTCGAAGACGGCCCTGACTTATTCGATGTACGTTGATACCGGCTTTCCTATTCCTCAGTGGATTGTGCGTGAAGGTGTTAAGTGCGAGCTGCCCCGCACGCTTGAGGCACTGAGAACGAGAGTCAATGCTGTCTGTGAAGGAGCCCAAACTCTTGAGCCTCGCACGATTTTAGCGGCAGCGCTGGCGCATCCTGGGCAAGTTCGTCATTCCGTCGCCGAACCGATAGTAGAAACAACTCCCTGAAGCGGCCTTGCCGCAGTCTATTTTTTCCTTGTGGCCGGCTGGACGTCCTTTAAGCTCGCCGTTGAAGCATTGGCCAGCTGGTTGACGAGGGCGCCGATCGAAGTTCTCAAATCGCGCACCGAGGGCGTGTGCCCGTTAACCAGGACGGTGAGCGCCAGCCTCTTGCCTTCGTAGTTCTCAAGAATGCCGCTGATACCGCGCACGCTGTCCATCGCTCCGGTTTTGAATTGAAAACCGCCTGCCGGGCTGACCGTGGCGCGATTTAAAAGAGCCAGATAACCGGCGGTGGCAGGGTGCACCGCCATGTGTCTGAGCACTAGGTTGAGAGAATACGGACTGACGCAGTCCTTGCGCGAAAGGCCGCAACCATCCCAGAGCACAACTTCTTGAGCCGGCACACCGATTGTTTGCACCCAGTTCATGATCTTTTGCAGGCCGCGTTGCTCCAGATTGAGGGTATTTTTCGCCTTCGATCCGTTCTGGGTTAAGCCGAGCGTGCGCAGGATCTGCTGGGCATAAAGGTTATCGCTTTCTTTGAGAGTCGTTTTCAAAATTATGGAGAGTGGCTTGGACTGGTGCTCGGCAAGCACGCTCATTACCCAGCCCTGGGGCAACCAAAGATTTTGTCCTAAGACTTTGATGCCTGACTGAAAGGCCATATCGTTTAAGAGCGCGATATTGTAGGCATCTGGATTAGCCACTACCTTTAATGCCTGCTTGCCGGCCTCTGGTTTTGACTGGTGGACGACAATCGATTGGTTGTCGTTCGTCAGAGACAGCCAGCCATTGGTGTACTGATTGGCCAAAAGAGTTTTGTTCAGAGCGTTGGTCGACTGATGAGCCTCTACCACGGAAAGCTTGGCATTGCTGAAAAAACTAGGGGAGCTGACATTTCTGTCCACTACCAAGCTGGAGCTGGGAGGCATCCAATCCTGGGCCCAGTCTTCGCACAGCCATTCGGCTAAAAAGCGTTCGCCGCCACCAGGGACGTCTGCCTCAACGATTTTGCCCTGGATCGATATGATGCCGCGCTTTTTCAAGGTGGCAAGCAATTCTGACAGATCGGCGCGGCTCAAACTTGGATCCTGAGAAGGCGCCACCAATACATCGCCTGCCAACCGGTCGCCGTCTATTCTGGCTTTGCTGTACAAGCGAGTTCTATAGGTAAAATCAGGTCCCAATGTCTCGTAAGCGCAAGCGGTGACAAAGAGCTTGGCGGTTGAAGCTGGTGTAAAGCGACGCCGCCCGTTGGCTTGCACTAGCTCTTCACCAGTGCTCATGTCGATTAGATCAACGCCAACCAAGGAATGGGCTAACTCCGGTCTGGCCAACCAGGCATCGATAAGAGCGCGGGCGCCGTTGTGGATGACAGGAGCTGGTGGTGTTCGCTTGGCATTGTGCGCCGGTTTGGCATGCTTGACCGGCTTCGGACGGCGGTTGTGCATGGCAGCGAAAGCAGCCACTCCTTTTGCCTGGTCGACCAGGAGCCAAAGGGCCAATGCAAATAAGGCAAGCTGGCGCTTGCTCTTGCGAGTAGTTTTCACTAGCTGCCTAACAAACCAAGAAACCCCCTAACCGCTCAAGCATAAATAAGCTGGCTAGGGGATGTCCAAATTCGTCTTGCTTTGTGAAGCCGATTAGATGTCACAGACCAGGGCTACGTCGTTCAAATGAGTGGGACTAAAAGCGCCGGTTGTTCCTTCCTTGGGATTTATCCTTTGGTTGGGAAGGATTGACGGCAATTTGCCTGTCATGCAATGTCCAACCGTTGAATTGCTTCACCGCGGCTTCAGCTTCGGCTTGCGTTTGCATTTCTACGAAAGCAAACCCACGCTTTCTGCCGGTCTCGCGATCGGTTGGAATGGCTACTGAAACAACTGCCCCCGCTTCCGAGAATAATTGTTCGAGCTCAGCTTCGGTTACTTTAAAGGGCAAATTGGCCACAAACAGTTTTGTATTCATATCTCTCGTTCCAATATAGACAGCACCTTGGCTTGAATTGCTTGATACTGTAGTCCCCCTCATTTCTGAGGTACCTAATTAGTATTGCACATCAATGATAAATTTCGTCTGTGCCTCTATCCGGCCAGGCGTTAATACGATTTTGAATTTTCCCTAACTTCGGCCCCGAAACCTTCTTAAATTCGGGCTCTATTGTCCTTATCGAGGCTCTTGAGAGCATCCTCGTAGCGACCGGCGTGAATCGCTTCCACTTTCGCCAGAGCATGGAATCGCTTTGCCGCTTGCTCGAATATTTCTGCATGTTCGGCGGATTCCCGCGCCTGGGCGACGAACTCGCTGGCGGCTTGCGGTTTCTGTTCTTCCAGGGCGATGCGCTCGAACTCAGGATACATTTGATTGCTTTCGTAAAGCTCCCCGTCTCTGGCTAATTCGAGTAGTTTACGTACGGTCAGAGATTTGGCCGGATAAATCAGCTCGAGGTGGGAAAAGGCATGGGCGGTTTCCTGTTCGGCGATATTTTCAAAAAGCCGGGCAGTTTCCTCGTTGCCCAATCGCCGCGCTTGCTTGGCGAAGTAGAGATACTTGCGGTTGGCCATGGCTTCGCCGGCGAATGCTTCATTGAGATTTTGTTCGGTCTTAGACTTTGCTTGCTGGTTCATCGTTGCTCCTTTTAGGTCAGGCGCGGGCGCGCGCCGGTGGCGAGGCTGCTCTCACGGAGCGGCCTACTTTGATCTGGGAAATCTGGCTTGTGATACGCCGGTTGGTTGGACAAAGAGGTTTTTCTTCGTCAGGCGTTTACTGGTTTTGAACTTAGAATAAATCTAAGTCTGTAATCTGTCAAGATAGGCGCGTGAACCCCGACCTGTGCCGATTTTCAAGGAACTCATAGGGAGTAGGTCCCTGTAATATAACTTCATCAATTGGCAAGACCTTTGTCGCAGAGACCTTGCCAGGCAGGCGCTCTAAAGTTTGTCAGCTTGATCGCTTAGCGCCCCCTGAACGGCGGCCTCACCATTGATCGCTTCGCCTGGCTCGCTGGCGGCGGCAGGACGATTGAAGACTTCCTTGGCCTTGCTCTTCTCTTGAGAATCTAAATTTGTCCCTTGATGAGCCGCATCCCCATCGCGCTCGCCCTTGCTGTTGCTTCTCTTGTCAAGGATTTGAGAAGCCGCATCAAGCTCGATCGGATGCGTTGCCATTGCCGGTACGGGTGTTTTTCCATTCTGCCCAGCCGCTTTATCAGCGAGCTTGTCTTCAATTTCTCGAGCTCTGAACAAATAAGCATCTGCCTGTTTTTGATCACCATTGGCCTTTCTTAGATCGGCCAGACCCTTGAGTGTATCGATCAGCTGTGGGCTTGAGGCACCGTATGCTTTTTCTCTCAGGCTCAAGCTCCGCTTCAGTAGTGGCTCGGCCAGGTCGTATTGCCCTTTCAGGGCATAGAAATCGGCAAGCCTGCTCAAGTTGTATGTCAGATCTTGTCCCTGGCCGACGGCATTTTTTTCCGGCTCATTAAGAGCAGTCTTGAGGTCCTGTTCAATATCCTTGAGCTTGCTCTGGTTGTCGGCAATTTTCTCAAGAGTCTCATTCAGTGCTTGAGAGGCAATGCTTTTATCCCTGGCGTTGCCGCTTTCGGCAATTGATTGCAAAGCCGAGGCCGTGCCCGTGCTGGCATAAATTGCTGCCATACGACTGGCCAACTCAGTATTGGTCAAAGAGGATATGGCCAGAATAGCGGCCCTCTTGCTTTGTTCATCCCCAGCCAATCTGGGGAGGAATTTTTCTATGGTTTGTACTTCTTGAATGCGCAGTTGCTGTTGGTTGTATACGTAAGTGAAGTAACCGCCGATGGCAAAAACGCAAATGCCAGAGATAATTGGAGCAATTGCCGCCAATTTATCCCACATATCTTTATTTTGTTTGCCAGAAAAACTCGGCCTTGCAAGAGCAGTTTCCGGCTCCGCAGCCGACGATTTGTGGACGAGCTCAGTGCTTGTTTCGATCAAAAATTATCCTTCCCCGATCAGTGCCCGGAAAATATAGAAAGTGGCTGTGCAAAAGCACTCTAGCTTCGACGAGCTCTTGGCAGTATACATGGTTAACTCAAGTTGATTTATCGCTCAATCGGGACGGTTTCCTCAGCCCATCAAGTTCTTCGCGGGAAGCAAGGGCAAGGTAAATTTCCGTGGGCCATGTAAAAAATAAGTTTGACCTTTGCTCAGCCCCAATTTCAGTAATCTATATAGAGTTGTCGATAGAGTTGTCGCAGGGAAAGCCGTGAGGTGTTGTCTATGAAGGTGGTGGTGATCGAGAGACCGGGCGGACCAGAAGTACTGAAATTGGTCGAGCGTCCAGACCCGCAGGCACATAAGGGAGAAGTGCGGGTGAAAGTGAAGGCGGCGGGCGTCAACCGTGCCGATATACTCCAGCGCCAGGGTGGCTATCCGGCGCCACCAGGTTGGCCGGCCGACATACCAGGGTTGGAATTCGCTGGGGAAGTCGATCAACTCGGCCCTCATACTTCTGGATTCAGAATTGGCGAGCGCGTCTTTGGTCTTTGCGGCGGAGGCGCCTACGCCGGTTATGTTGTCGTCAATCAGGGTGAATTGAGCCGAATTCCGGAGGCGCTCACTTTTGAAGAAGCGGCTGCCGTACCGGAAGCCTTTATCACCGCCTATGATGCCATGGTCAGCCAGGGCAGATTGACCAGTGGCGAAACCGTTTTGATTGATGCAGTTGGTAGTGGCGTCGGCACGGCCGCTTTGCAAATCGCCAAAGCCTTGCTGGCGACAACAATCGGCACAAGCCGTTCTCAGGAGAAACTGGCTAAAGCGAAGCAGTTCGGATTGGACCACGGCATACTTGTTGCCGATGGGCGTTTCAGTTCTCAAGTTATCAAGCTCACCGAAGGGCGGGGAGTCGATCTGGTGCTTGGCCTGGTCGGTGGTTCCTACTTTAACGAAGGCATTCTAGCTGCCGCTTCGCAGGGCAGGCTGATTCTGGTCGGACTTCTCGACGGTCGGGAAAGCCAAGTCGATCTGGCTCGCATCCTCGGCAAGCGTCTTGAAGTGAGAGGCACCACCCTTAGAGCCAGGCCGCTCGTGGAAAAAATCCAGGTTGCCTCCAGTTTTAGCAAACATGTCGTGCCGCTTTTTCAGTGCGGCTTGTTAAAGCCAGTCGTTGACCGAATTATCACCCTGTCTGAGGCGGCCGACGCGCATGCGCACCTGGAAGACAATGCCAATTTCGGCAAGGTCGTACTACGCATTGAATGAGTTTACCTATGCCGGAAATTGTTGTTACTGAGGACGGTTCGATCACTTGTCTGGATCAGACAACCGGTGAGCTCTACCATAACCGGGCCGGCGCTTACACGGAGGCGCTCCAAAACTACGTTTTGCCCTCTGGCCTGGAATCTCTTTTCTCGGCACAGAATGACGTGCGCCTGCTCGACGTTTGCTTCGGTTTAGGCTACAACTCCTTCGTTCTTATTCAGCAAGCCCTTTCGCTCTTGGAAAAACAAACAAAAGGGAAAGAAAAGTTCTCCCTTGAGCTCATCGGATTGGATCAAGACCGGCAGATTTTCGAGCTCATCCCCACCGTTCTTGAAAGTGGCAATTTTGCCGATTTGCCCTCTGTCTGGAAAAAATCGATAATCGAAAGCCTAGACAACTTGAGGCACTCGTCCGACCGGCAAATTTGCCAGTTATCATGCCCAGCTGCTGGCGGCGAACTCGCCGTCAAGCTTGAGCTGCGCCTGGCCGATGTTCGAGGCGAGTTGCCCAGACTGGTCAGCCAAAAGCGGCAATCCTTCGACCTGGTGTTTCATGACGGGTTCAGTCCCAGGCGTGTCCCGGAGCTGTGGACCATCGATCTCTTTCGACACTATGTCGAGCTTTTGAGGCCAACCGGCAAAATTCTCACCTACAGCTCTGCTGTGGCGGTGCGGGGCGCCCTCAGAGCGCTTGGCTTGATCGTCAAGAGGACCGCGGCAGTGGGTGGCAAATCCGGTGGCACAATCGCCGCTTTGCTGGATGAGTCAGGCGAGAAGCGCGAAGTTTATCCATTGACAGCCGCGGAAGAAAAACGGCTTGCCTCGTGCTCCGCCACTCCTTACCGGGACCCGAGCTTAGCGGATACGCGGTCGCAGATCGTTGGGCGCAGGGAAAAGGAGATTGCTCACCGGCGCTTGCAGGAACCTGGTAAAACTTGAGTTAAACAGCGATGAAGTTTGGATGAGCAAGTTGAGAGGAATTGAGACACGCATTTGGGGCAATTTTTTCTGGCAAGATTGGAATCCATTGTGCCGTGGAACTAAATTTTTATGGTGATCTGTTTTGGCGCAAGCCGTAGAGGCTGATGACAAGATGGCGGGGATACTCCTTACTGGCGACAAGCTCGAGAATGGCCATTACACCGTAATCACTGAAGTCGGTGTCGGTGGTATGGGTGTTGTCTATCGCTGCCGCGACGAGTTATTGCTGCGCGACGTCGCCATAAAAATCCTGCTGCCGGAGCTGACAACCAATCGCCGCAATCACGAAGTGTTCTGGCAAGAAGCTCGTCTTGCCGCCCAACTTGAACATCCGAACATCGTCACCATATACGATATTGGCGTCGAAGATCGCAAGGGTAAACCACACTATTATCTGGCCATGGAATATCTTCCCGGAGGCAACCTGGCCAATCGCCTGAGCCGTGGTGCCTTACCTATGGAACAGTGCCTGAATTGGATGCAGCAATTGGCTGCTGGCCTCGGTTTTGCGCATAAGCGTGGAGTTGTGCATCAGGACATTAAGTCCGACAACATTTTCATCACCAAAGCTGGCGATCTGAAAATCGGCGACTTTGGTCTGGCCAAACTGCTCGTTGGCAAGGTGCACTACAACGCCAGCACTAAAGGTTTGGGGACCCCGGCCTATATGTCGCCGGAGTTATGCCGTGGGGACGCCCAGGACCACCGCTCAGACATCTACTCGCTCGGCGTCTTGTTTTTTGAAATGGTCACCGGACAATTGCCCTTCCAAGCCTCAGGCATGATCGAAATGGCCATGAAACATTCCAACGCCCCGGTACCATCCGCTCGCCGGATAAATGGAGAGATTCCCGACGCGCTCGATCGGATGATCCGCAAGATGATGTACAAAACTCCGGACGGACGATATCAAACAACCATGGATATCTTAAGCGTGGTCGAAGAATTGATTTTCGAACGGAGAATGAGCCATCGTGGCAGGCGCGATGCCGCCGCCTCTGCCGGTGCCTCTGAGAGTGCAGCCAATCCGCCTCCAAAGAAAGCGGGGCGGAAAAAGGCGGCGAAAACGGCCGATAAGCTGCCCTCCGCCGATCGCTTGATCCTCACTCTCAAAGACGGCTCAGCCGACCTTGCAGCTGCGGAAGCGAAGAGCCGCCCTGCCTCGACGGCCGTGGCCTCGATCACACCGGCTCAACGAATCAGCGGGGCAAGACCAACAGAATTCTTGTCCGTGAAAGGCCTGGCTGCCCTTGACCTGCGTTGGACTTTCAAAAGTAATGGCCCGATTGGCTGGTCCGCCTCGCCGGTCCTGGACGCAGAAGAAGAGGTACTCTATATCGCCTCTGCCGACGGCCACCTCTATGCTCTAGAGGCGGACTCTGGTGAGCTGCTCTGGTCCTATTTGAGCGGCGCGCCAATCGTGGCGGCCGCCTCGATAATTGAGAACAAGGTGATTGTTGTCAGTGCCAACGGTACCGTTTCCGCTCTTGCGATCGATGACGGATCGGTTTTGTGGACTTTCAAATCGAACCGTACTGTAGTGGCAACCCCGCTCCTGGACGGTGACCAGATTATCATCGCCGGATTTGACGGCAAGATCCAGGCCATTGCCCATAAAGATGGTAAGCCAGGTTGGCAGCAAGATGTGAAAGAGCCGGTGGCAGTGCAACCAGAACAGCGAGGGCAGCAACTATTCCTGGGGACGAAGGCGGGCAGTTTCTTTTGTTTGGATGCGAGTACGGGCGCGCCCATTTGGAATTATCGCGCTGATGGAGCAATCGTTTCAGGTGCAACTGTCTCGGCCAATAGCGTCTTCTTTGGTACCAGAAATGGTGTGTTCCACGCGCTTATGACCGATTCAGGACAACTGATCTGGCAAAGCGCTACTGAGCGGGCGATTACCTCTAAGAACGTCGTCTTTTTCGATTCGGTGCTCTTTGCTAATCAGAATAAAATGCTCTATTGCTTAAACAGGGATAGCGGCGAATTGCTCTGGCGAAGCGTTGTACGGGGAACTACCCTGGCCAGTTTGGTGGTTTACGGCGATTCCGTGTTAACGGCCAGTCGCGAAGGATGGCTGCAATCTTTTGCTCTGGACACCGGTGAAGCCCAATGGCAGAGGGAACTCGGGCGCTGCCTGGAAGCGACTCCCTTGCTGACGGCAACAATGATGTTTGTGCCTACAGTGGAAGGAGATGTCCTGGCCTATTCCTTCACGGAAGCGAGCCTGACCTCAAGTTAATGCGGAAATTGGCTTAGATAGCGGTCGATCAAGATCGCTGAAAAAACCAGAATACTGACCAGTCCATTCATGTTGAAGAAGGCCGCATTGGCCTTCGATAAATCATGCGGACGCACCAGGCTGTGTTCGAAAAGCAAAGCTGCCGTGGCCAGAGCGATACCTATTGCATAAGCTGAACCAAGTTTGAGGAAATTACCCAGGTAGATTAAGGACAGTACAGTAACCACATGCAGTGCCGAAGAGATTGTTAAGGCTTTCTTTATGCCGAAGACAGCCGGCAGACTAAAAAGCTTCTCTTGACGATCGAATTGGTAATCTAAGCAAGCGTAAATAATGTCGAACCCGCTCACCCAGGTGCTTACTGCTAGAACCAGGATCCAGACTGCCTCGCTCTTAAGACTTCCGCCAGCGGCCAGCCAGCCGCCCAAAGCAGCGCCACCAAGGGCAATACCCAGAGCAAAATGACAAAGCCAGGTGAAACGCTTCGTAAACGAATACAAAGACAGCCAAACAACAGCAATTGGCGAGAGTTTTAAGCAGATGGAGGGCAATTGCGAAGCCGCTAATATCATTATGAAAAATGCAAATATGGCGAAGACAATGGCGTGATTCTTGCTGATTTTCCCTTGCGGGATGGCTCGACCACTGGTGCGTTCATTCTTTCGATCAATTTCTCCATCGATGACGCGGTTGAGGCTCATGGCCGCCGCTCTGGCACCGGCAAACGCCAGGGTGGTCCAGAAATAGAGGACCGGCGATGGCATTTGTTCGCGGGCTAACAGTAGTCCTGAGAGGGCGAAAGGCAGGGCAAATATGGTGTGCTCCACCTTAATCAATTCGCAGAAGTGCTTAAATGTCGTCCAGCTACGACCGGCGCTCACCTTAGCCAAGCGAGGCGCGCCAGGATTGTGCTTTTCTGCAAAAGTTTTGCTCATTACTTAAAAAACGTCCTGACGGCTTTCCTGCGGCTTTGTCATGGAAATATTGCTGAGTCAGACTTGCTAAAATGCCAGCTTACTGGCATCATTGGCCAATATTGACCAGTCTTGTGCCAGGCCGTTATCACAACAATTTCAAGTTGGCAGTGTATGCTTGTTATGAGGTTGTTAACTAGCTATGACTTC
>PSRH01000219.1 GCA_003175915.1 Candidatus Melainabacteria bacterium
GGAATGGCAGGCGGAATCGGCGCTTCCGGCTTGGCTGGTGGCGGCGGCTGGGCCAGGGCTCTGGCGCTGGGAATCGTCTGTTGTCCGAGCGCTCCTTTTAAGGCGTTACGGAGGAATTCGACAGAGGCGTTTTCCTGATCGCCTTCCTTCCTCGGAACAATTCTTTGGTGGAGCTGCATAATTGGCTCGCGGTTACGCTTTTCAGCCGGCAGTTTGACCAGTGCCTCGGCAACTTTATCCGCCACGCTCTGCACCATGTCCACTTCCTTGCGCGTCCAGGCCCGGCGATAATCGCACTGCTGAAGGATAACACAGCCGTGCACTGCCACCGTACTGCGCAATCCCACACCGAGAAGGGAGCGAACCCCGATCAGCTGCAGCTCTTCCTGAACCGGAGAGGCATAAGCGCCCAGTTGTCCTTCATAGAAGATTAATGGCCACGCCGATAAGAGCGTCTGAGCAACCACAGGCGAATCGGTGGTCGGCCAGCGGAACTCCTGACAACTCTTCACTTTGTCTTGTTGCCAGAATTCATAACACTTCCAGCCGGTTTGATCCTCATCGGTACAAATGAAGAGACAGCGGCTTGCCTGCAAAGCCTTGCCCAATATGTTCACGACCATGAAGAGGGCGTCACCGATTCCCAGCGAATAGGACATGACGTTGCCGATTTCGACCAGAAAGGTATCGCGGAAGGTATCGCGCTGGATGATGTCGCTAATTTGAGCCTGGCGAATGATATTGCCTAGCTCACCAACGATTATCCTCAGCGAATTGATTTCTGCCTCGCTGGCTTTATCGCGGCGGGCAACCGTGATCGATCCGAAGCTCAAGCCGTTCAACTCGAGCGGCATGGTCAGGGTGGCATGAGCGTCGGCTTCTTCAGCCGGTGATTTGTACTCGCAAATGGAAGTGACGTTTGGATCGAGCGGGTTGGAAAGCATGATCTGGCAAGATTCAGCGGTGAGCGTTTCGCCAATCTCTTTAACCGTGGTCTCAAGTATCCGTTTTAGATCTTTGACACCGGTCAGCTTATTCAAAAGGGCCGTCGTCATCTATGCCAACTTCCATCCATACCGCCAGACCATTTTGATGAGAATTATAGCGTTGGGCAGGATGCCTGGAAGAAAGAGCAAGATCAATTAGCCTGAGACATTTTGGTGCAAGCCAGGGCAATTATTTCGCTGACGTTCCTGGCCAAGCGCCATTGCTTCAGCTCCTCCAGCTTTACCCATTGGGCGGCATGCACTTCTTCTTTCTTAAGTAAGGCAGGTAGTGGCGGTGTTTGAGCAATTGGCTTAAGCAAAAAAACCAGATCCAGGTGATAAAAATCTTGCTCTTTCTCAACCGCGTGAACGGCATGCATACACAGGGGTTGCGGCAGGAAAAAGTAATCAATGCTGCCCGTATCTGGGATTGGCTCAAGGAGGATTTCAGCCTCGACGCCCGTCTCTTCCAGGACTTCCCGCACGGCGGCCTCGTGGGGCATCTCACCTTCCAGCAGGTGCCCGCCCGCTGGCAGCCAGAGACCGATCCTCTTGTGATGGACCAGCAAGACGTGCCCTTCCGCGATCACTAGCCCGCTGGCTGTGAAATGATTAGCCAGGTGGCGATGCCGGCTAATGTTGACTTTCTTGAGGCTAGGGGACATAAAAAACGGTGGCTTTTGCATTTGCTTGACAGCTAATTCTGTCGGGTAGAAATTAAGGGGGGTTCAACCTTGCCAGAGATAGCCAAACAAGCTCAATCGATAGGCGATTTAATTGGTCGTGCCATCAGGCTTTACCGGCAAAATTTCCTCATTATTGTACAGGTCCTCCTCTTGCCTTCCGCTGGAGCAACTTTGGGCAAGATTGGTTTGCAGTGGGGACTTATCCACATCAAAGAAACTTCGATCTTTCTGCCGGCGGTCCTCTGTATGGCAATCGGCTTCGCCTTGTCGCTCTGGTTTCTCTGGGTATTGACTTTGAGACAAGTGGGGCTGGTAAAACTATTGGAAAGCGATGGCTTAAGCTTCTCCGTTGCCTACCAAGCGGTAAAAAAGCGAGGTTGGGCGATATTTTTCATTTTTCTGCTCACCCATCTTATGGTATTTGCCAATGTCGCTCTCTTTATCGCGGAGCTGGTAGTTCTGGCCGTAGCCGCCAACGTCGCCTCGATCAATCATGTCTTCCTGGCGGTCATGGGCATGCTCGGTTTTGTCGGCGGCTGCGTAGGCGCTATATACGCAACGCTTTTCACCTTTGTTGCTTTCGCCAGTGTTGCTCTTACCAACCAGAAATTCGGGCCCTTGCTCAAAGAAACTTTCGCCCTGCTTGGGCGCGATCTCAAGCGCGCCTCCTGGTTTGTTATATTACTGTCGATTGGCTTGGCCGCTATGGTACCGCCATTGACCTTGCCACTCATGGGCTTGACTCTGGTCGATGCCATGAAACCACGCGCCGCCGCCGAAGCTTGGCTGGGCAACGGCCAATACTCCCTGTTCACTCTGGTAGTCGCTCAATCCTGGGAGTCCCTGATTAACATGGTAATCTGGCCGATAATGTTCTTCGCCCACGGCTTGCTCTACCGGGATCTAAAAATGCGGCAGCACGCCTCAGATTTATTGCTTGAGCTGGAAAGACTAGAAATCAAAAGGGCTTGAATTGTCGAAAGCATTTTTAGACGTCCACGACCTGATTGCGGCCACTGCTCAGCACTACCAGTATCCGCCCCCGCCTAAAATGCTCTTGAACCTGCAGGAGCTGGTAAGTACGCTCCTGCGCATGTTGCTCGATCTGATTGCCTCCCTTCTCTCCGTCATTCCCGGCAATACAGATACGAGAACGGTTGGCAATTTTATGAGGCTGGGTCTTTATTTTATCGGACTATTAGGAGCCGTATTACTGGTCTGGTTGCTCTTCAGTCGCCTGAGCGAATTGAGCAAGCAGGCCCACCTGGCCAGAACCAGCACTTTGCCGGACAGTGCCCCTTTGACAGCGGCTGCCTGGCACAGGCAAGCTTTGCATTTCGCCCAAATGGGAAACTGGAAGGACGCCTGTCGGGCCCTATTGCTCGCCGCCGTTCGACTTTTGGACGAACAAAAGGTGGTGCCCTTTATCGCTAACCGCACCAACTTCGAATACGGCTATGCCCTGGTCTCGCGAGCAAGTATACGCAGCAATTTCAGATCGCTTGCCGACACAGTCGACGTATGCTGGTTCGGCAACAACGAAGCAGAGGAAGCCGATTTCCGAAATTGTCAGACATATTTTGAGGCGATTAGATCAGAGCTTGCCGCGCAAGCCAACACCGATAGAAATAGAGATCCGGCAGCATATGGCTGATGCTAATCACTTAAATTCAAGCGATTCCCTGAGAGCGACGTCGCATCGCTTGTGGTGGCAACTTGTCGTTCTTTTCATGGTCAGCGCTGTCTCAGTGTACGTGGGGCTGTCCTTCAATGAAAAGGTAGAAGGGTTTCTGCCCGAAGCTACGATCATGCCATCGGTCTTCAACAAGCGCCCGAGCGGACTTAGCGGCTTATTCGAGATTGCTCGCCAAGCCGGGCTTCCTTGCCAGGCCTGGCAGAGTACTTACCGCGAATTGAAAAGCGCGCACGGGCTTCTCTGTATTGTCAGCCCGATTGAATCTTTCAATAAAGTAGAGGAAGAGCAAATTCTCGATTGGGTGCACAAGGGCAACTCCCTGATTTTTTTAGACCGCTTCGACACTATAGAAGGTCAGAGATTCTTGAAAAAGCTGGGCTTGAAGTTTAAACTCGGCAAAAAAATAAGCGATCAGGTTTTTACGCCTTGCTCGGATGCCGGCAACTGTGCTTATGTCCGGCATTTATTCTTGTCGGCACAAACCAGGCTTGCCGGTGGCCGGCCGGTGGCTGAAGATTCTGACGGCAAGCTGATCACCGAGATTGCTTACGGAAAGGGCCGGGCTTTTGTGGGAACGACACCGGCGCTCTGTGCCAATCGTTTCCTCAAATCGCCTGCGAACTACGACAATTTTCAGCTTTTCGTCAATTGGCTTGCCACTGCTGACGGTTCACTCTTCTTTGATGAGCGGTGCCATGGCTTTTCCAATTCAACCAACATCTTCGCTTTTTTGCTTGCCGAACCACCAGGTTTTGTATCTCTCCAGCTACTTTTGATTTTGGCTGTGCTGGTCGTAAGTAACAATCAGAGATTCGGCGGCGTCAAAGAGTACGTCAAGAAAAGAGAGATTTCCAGCTTGCAATTTATCGACGGGCTGGCCAATGCCTATGAAAGAGCGAAAGCCGGCCTGGCCGCCCTGGAAATCATCGTGCAAGACTTCAAAACAAGACTTTGCAAAGAGCTGGGACTCGCAAGCCACAGCTCGGCGCAGGAAGTGGCGCTTGCCTGGCAGGGTCGTGTCGGTGACGACGGTAGCAATTTGCTCGAATTCCTGACAAACTATGACCGGGTCCTACGGGAGAAAAGGATTTCAACAGTGGAACTGAAGAAATACATTCTAAAATGTGACGAGCTGGCTCGCCAATATGAGGGGCAGTCTCGTCGTAAGCGTCAGAGATTCTAAATTATGCCTGAACTTATCACATCCGTTTTCGATCGACTGCGGCGCGGGCTGGCCGATGTGATTGTCGGACAAGAGCTGGTTATCGACCAAATACTGGTAGCGCTTCTGGCCGAAGGTCATGTCCTATTGGAAGGCGTCCCCGGAACGGCCAAGACCCTTTTGGTCAAGACTCTCGCATCTCTTATCGATACCGACTTCGGACGCATTCAGCTAACCCCGGACATGTTGCCGTCGGATATCACCGGCACAAGCGTATACGACCTGAACACGAAAACTTTCAGCATCAAGCGCGGACCGATTTTCACGAGCTTGCTTCTGGCAGACGAGATCAATCGTACGCCACCGAAAACCCAGTCGGCGCTTTTGGAAGCAATGGAAGAACGGCAGGTTACCCTTGATGGTCAAGCCCAAACCCTGCCCGATGTCTTTATGGTGGTGGCAACCCAGAACCCGATCGAGTTCGAAGGCACTTATCCGTTGCCTGAGGCCCAGCTCGATCGTTTTATGCTGAAAGTCTTGATCAGCTATCCGGA
>PSRH01000084.1 GCA_003175915.1 Candidatus Melainabacteria bacterium
TGCAAGCTGCTCTTAGCGAAGCTAGGAAGGCTGCACAAGCTAGTGCTACGGTAGGTGCGAAGGTATAGATTTGATTTCGGTGGACCAGCCATAACTGCCAGTAGCCTAACCGTGCACGGATGTGGCCGCTGGCTCGGGTTAAGTCTGGTATCCATTGCACTTCTTGCGGGCTGGGGTACTTTCCCTGGCCCGCATAATTGTGCGTCGGTATGGGCCGCGGATGTTGGACGTCCTGTCCGCACTGCTATAGCGGACGTGAGCCCGGTAGCCGTTGAAAATCTTGATCCCACAAGAAAAACGGTGGATGCCCTCTCCCCTGAAGCGCGACAACTTGGTGAACAAATCGATGTTATCTCGCCACTGACGCAATTGGAAAAATTGTCTGGCGAGAACAAAGACCGTTCTTCAGATCAAACCAAACTCAGTATTCTAGCCACGCGGCAGGAGGTGCTGGAAACGCTGATGGCGACTAACTATGAGATAAGGTTTGTCACCAATCGCATCGATCGCGAGCTGGCGAAAACGAATGAAATCCTTGCCTATTTAGCTGAGAGGCGGGATCGGGCCATTCGGGTTAACACATACGCGAACTTCATTAGCGGTGGTCTCACTGGTATGGTTCGAGGAGGCATGGGTCTGGGCGATGTCAGCCATGTCCCCAGAGATATAATTGAAACAGCCGAGGGAGGAGTCCAGAGTTCACTGGCATCATGGGCTTTCTTTGAACAGAAAGGAGAAAGGCACCTTGAACAAGGGGTGCCGAGCATGATTGCTCGGGTGCTGCAAAATGGTAATCAACGGCCGCGGGAATTTCCTGCCAGTGTTTGGAATTACTTGAATGCGCCCAGTTCAAACGAGAGAGACGGTGTAACAAGGCGGAAGGCGCTGATCAACAGGTGGATTGAGCGGAAAATGTGCCTGATTCATCATTACGGGCACCGCGCTGCAGCCGAAGTCCATGCCGCTAGAATTGCGGGAACAGAGGGCAAAGTCAACATAGGTGTGCTGGAAGATCGAGTAGCCATGTTGACCGATCTTAGATGTGCAGTTACCGAAATGGAAAATCTTTTGTTTGAATTGATCGAAGCTTGTCGGGCGTCGCGAGTGCGCTGAGGAGACATAGTCACTTTTTTAAGATGTCGAGGAGATGAATGCCGGTCACGCGTCAGGAAGCATTGAACACGTTGGAGAAGCTCGGAGTGGCACCGATATTTGTGCAATCCTATTTTGATGAGCGTTTACCAAAGAATCTTGATTTGTTCTTTCGTCCACCGGAAGAGCTTTTTAACGCGCCGGATACCCAACAGCCTTATACAGAAGGGCGACTGATCCCGCTCTTAGACAATGGCAACTTTGCTTTTGTCCTGTTCTATGATCCTGAAGATGAGGGTTTGATTCGCAAGTACATCGAGCATCCGGAAGACGAGGTACGCTACTCAAACTGGCAGCAATACCTGGCAGATCTAATGATCGAAATTGCCGAAAACTGTGATGCCGACGATTCCGAATTGATTGAGATTGCCGCCCTCCTTGAGTTCAGGCACCTAGAAGTAACGCTTGCTTTTCTAAACAGTCAGTCAAAGTCTACCTACGAACAATACGAAAGCAACAAAGACAAGTTCATTGCTACTATCTGAGTGCAAGAGGTGTTATTGGAGCGGATCGCTGCGCTCTTACCTTGACAGCCGGGCAAAGACTTCTTGATCATTAAATTGGATGAGGAAACAGGAACGAATATAGCGCTATCGTATGCATGTATAGCCCTTATATGTGAGGATGGGTAGTGTTATGAGCCATGATTACGATACCCTGGTTGTATTCACCAGCACCTATGCCAGCGTTGATGATGCCATCCAAGACTTTGAAACAATCAAAAGTCTTTATCACGATTCCAAGATGATCGACACCTTCGATGCGGCTGTGCTTGAGAAGCAACCGAACGGCAAAGTAAAAATTGTCAAGAAACATGAGCAACCCAGTCGTGATGCCGCCAAGACTGGAGCAGGTCTGGGACTGGCGACAGGACTTGTGGTGGCGCTGTTCCCTGGCGCTCGAATCGGTGCTGCTTTGGTTGCCGCCAGCACCGGCATTGGTGCTGCCATTGGAGCGCTTGCGGGGCATGTCACCGGCGGTATGAGTAGAGGCGATCTCAAAGAAGTGGGCGAGGCGCTAGACACTGGCTCTGCCGGACTTATTGTGATCGCTGCCTCGAACATTGAGGAAAAGGTGCGCTCTGCTTTGAAGAAGGCGGTGAAAACGATCAGGAAGCAAATCAAAGCCGATCGCAAGGCTCTAGAGAAAGAACTGGAACAAGCGGCAAAGGAAGAGGCTTCCGCTGTGCGGCGCTAACAACTAGTCCGACACTATAGAACTCTGATGGGGTGGAAGCAGCTGAGGCTGCAACCACCCCAAATTTTGCTTAAGATGTTATTTTTGGAATATGGACAGAAACCTGAGCCTGAAAGCCTTTATCGGATACCTATTGTCCCTGATTCTATTTGGAGCCCCGATATTTCTCGCGGCATGGACATTGAATTATTGGGAAGCTTGGCTCTTCCTGTTTGTATTTTCCATAGCGACAACCTGGCATGGGCTTTTCCTGGCGAAGCATGATCCTGCTCTCTTAGAGCGGAGGATGCGAGTAGGTCCCACTGCTGAGAAAAGGCCGGCTCAACGGATCATTATGTCACTCACGCTGGTGTTCTTCATCGTTATATTGGTTGTCGCGGGACTTGATCATAGGTTTGGCTGGTCGCATCTCCCAGCACCGATCGTTTTCACCGGAGACTTGCTGATAGTGTTGAGCTATTTTGTGTTCTATCTTGTCTGTCGCGAAAATAGCTTCGCCTCGGCGACCATTGAAATAACCGAAGGTCAAAAGGTTGTTTCCACGGGACTCTATGGCTTCGTGCGCCATCCAATGTATTCCGGTGCGTTATTGATGTGTCTGGGCATAGCGCTTGCTCTCCGCTCAGCCTGGGCTTTGTTGGTTGTGCTTGCGGTGTTGCCCGTTCTGATCTGGCGAATTGTGGACGAAGAGAAATTTCTTGCTAGCAATCTTCAGGGCTATGTTGAATACTGCAATAAGGTAAAGAGCCGCTTGATCCCAGGGGTGTACTAGCAGGGCATGACGATTGCCATGCCCTGAGTTTAATGCGGTTTAGGCGATGCGGTTACTTGACCGTATTAATCGTTCCACCAAGATCCGCAATGTTCTGCTGTAAGTCTTTCAACTTGGCTTGCCGATCCTTGCTGTGGTCGGCCAACCAGTTGCCGATAGCGTCGATAATCGCCGGTTGCATGTAAACCGTCTCCAGTTGGAGGTGCCCGAAATTGCCACGCCAGGCCAAAGTTTGATCGTCCGACTTCATGTTGTTCATCAAATCGGTCACGTGTCTGGGATTAACGCAACCATCCGCACTTCCCTGGAGAATCAGGACCGCCAGACGAGGATCGGTTGTCTTGCCCCATTTGGCAGTTTTATCGACAAACTCGTCAGTAGATATGAGCGCGCCGAGCGGGAGCTTCTTCACTATGTACGGGTCTATGATCATCTCTTGCTGCACATCTGTCCGCTGAGAACAGAGGTCGGCAAAGAACGAGCTCATGTTCAGTTCATGACTGGGTCTAATCACGGCCTTTATCCCTTGCCGGATTTGTCCGTCGCCACCGTACATATCCTTGTTTATCTTTACGGCTGGTGCTGCCAGTATTACTCCAGTTAACAGATCTGGATGCTCCGCAGCTAACTTGACGCAAAAGGTGCAACCTAAGCTTTCGCCAAGGGCGATCAAACGAGTATCGGGATATTTTTCCTTGATCAGTTTGGCCAATTGGACGATTTCGTCGTAGCTCTTTTCGTGATTGACCTTCTTTCTATTGTCATCAGCCGTGCTGAACTGGTTCTTATCGTCAAATAAGCAACTGCCGAAGCCGCGCATGTCCATGGCGACGAAACCGATGCCATTTACAGCAAGGGCACGCGCTAAAACCCTGTACCTGCGGCCATGCAAGGTCAGTCCGTGAATCCCCAGGACAATCGCTTTAGGCGGAGCATCTGTAGGCATCCATTCATAAGTAGGAATGCCTATACTCTTGGTGTAAGCGCCATTTTCGGTGTAAGTGTATTTGCCGGCCAGGACGGGATTGATTTGCTCTTTGAACGTATCTGGCATTGTGCTCTCAGCCGCATTGGCTATGCCGGCTGAGAAAAGCGCAGCGGCTAAGGCTAGTGACAGAGCGGCAGTTTTCACCAAAAAGGTATCTTTCATTTGTTGTTCGCCTCTATTTGCTACGAGTCCAAATTTTCCAGTGCTTAAAAAGTGACACTACTTAGAGTGCCACACTTAACTTGGTTTCTATCACTACTGAGCCGGCGTAGTGGTCGTCTCAGTGGATTCAGCGCCACCTTTCTTGAGCTTTCTTTCAGCGCGCGCACCTTTTCTAGCAGCTCTCTTTGCATTGCGCCCAGCCCGAAGCGGATGCCCCTCGGATTCTTGTTTCTGGGCTTTCTCGCCTAGCTCTTGGCTTTTTGTTTCGAGCTTTTCCCCTTTGGTTTCGCTACGACTTCCGGCAATAGCGGCGGAAGTCAAGCTCGAGGCCAATAGGGCACAACAGGTGATTCCTAGAAAAATCTTGTTCATAAGTACGGCAATGCTCCTAAAAAGACGGACCGAGTTTAAACGATTGCCATTGGATATATGCAGTCCAGGCGGATAGTCTGAGAATCTTTTAAATGCATCATTCGAGAAAAATGACTGGGTTTGTCACCCGGAAGGCCTGGGTAAAGGCTTGCAACCTCATTCTCAACTGGATGAAAAGGGTTCCCTTTCATTTTTCGCCTACCATATATATACTGGCCGCTTCAGCACACAGGCAGACTTTTGGGTCCAATTCCGAACCGTGGCAGGACACTTGTCACTAAGAATTGCCGCTAAGGTTGCTGTTCAAGAAGCCCAATCAGTTCGACGAGGTCAATCGATGACGCCCACGCGCATAATTTCAACTTTGATCGTACTAGCCATGGTCGGGGTCACGGCCGGGCTACCAGCACCGGCGGAGACAGGCCAAGAGAGAGTAGCACCGCCCACGGCGGATAAGCAGGGCGCCGATCCTGCAACCACTCCGCAAGAGTGGCTTGTCGTTCCTGTCTTTTATGCTACCAATCGCAATTTTGTGGGGGAGAATGGAAGCATCGCCTACTCGGAAGAGCCGAACAACAAGGCGCTTCTGTTTGGTGTCAAGAACATTGCTTCGCCCATACCCGTTTATACAAAGGTCGACAAAGATACCGAAAAGAGAATGTCATGGCATCGCATGGTGAAGGAACCAAAAATTATTGACCCATCTGAACCACCTGCGCCACCAGATGCTGATAGTAGTAAATGCACTTTTCAGGACAAGACGTTAGGACGCGAAGAGATAGTACCGGCATTTATTTCGTATATGAAAGACAGCGGCAGCAAAGAGACTGTGGTCTTTGTGCATGGATGCTGTGCGAACTTCGACAAGTCTATGCAGCGGGCCGCTACGATCGCAGCTTATTTGCAAGCGCCTGTTTTGCTCTATGATTGGGTCTCTCCCAAGGGCTTCAAAAAATACTTGGAAAATGAAACACGCGCGGAACAAACCATGGATGACTTTTGTCGATTCCTTTCGAAGATAGAAAAGCTATCTGATCCAGGCAACGTCACGATCATGGGCCACAGCATGGGAACTCGCTTTGTCGATCAGGCGATGGTTCGGCGATCGCAGCGAGCGATTGGCGGACAAACGCTGCCGAAGTTCAGGGAGCTGATCATGTCGAACGCCGATTCGGACGCCACGTCCTTTCTCAATCACGCCAGAGAATTCACGATGAATGCAGAAAAGAGCCGCATATACTTTAATAGTAAAGACGAAGTTCTGGACTATTCTGCCACGGTCCATGGTCGCTTTCCCCGGTTGGGCAATCCGGGACCATTGTTATCTGATTTGAGTAAGACCGAGGGTATTGAGCTCGTTGACATTACTCAAAACAACAGCAAGCATGAGATACCTTTCTGGATTGTTGCCAATCTACACAGATTCAACAACCTTGGCAAAGTGAAAGAGTTTGAACTCAAACATGTGTCGCCGGGCCTGATTTCTGTTGAAAGGACCGAACTTTCGCAGGCCGAACCGGAACAAACATTATCCGAATGTGTATGTAATCGATAAACGGAACGAAGTTATTAGCAAAATAGATGGTGGGTTTATGAACAACATAGAAAAGATCGGTACGATTATCAAATGTTTTGCCCTAGCATTGGGCTTGTTCGTATCGATTATGCCGGCAAGAGCAAGTGACGCAGCGCCACGCTTTCTGCGCATTCCGGTATTGTTCATTACAGACCGGAACCTTGCGCCACCCAAGAAGCATCCAGACGCCGTTGATTTTGGTCCGCATCGCAAATACATCGGTGAATGCAAACACGATCCATACATGGGTACAGCCTATTGCGTCATGCCTAATGTCGAAGGAAAGCAACTGGACAAACATCTTACGGATTTGGGCTGGGCAGCAGCACAGGGCAAAGAAAAGGAAGGCGATTTTAAGGCGACGCTGAT
>PSRH01000081.1 GCA_003175915.1 Candidatus Melainabacteria bacterium
AGCCAACCAAACAACGACGAAGAGGCGTTCCGATCAGAAAGAACGCCTCTTCGCTCGCGACTACAGTCAATCTATGGATCTACGGCGAATGCGTGATTTACCACTGACGATTGACTGTTGAGGGATGCGCCCCGTGTACGCTTAGGAACAAATCGGTCGGCTTGGATTGCGCTACTGAAGGGACGCAGCTTGGGAAGATCTACTGGTTTTAACTGATATGCAGAAGGAAGAATAGGTTGCAGAGGTTGAGTTATTTCCTCGGCCCTACGCCTCGCTTCTTTATCAGGAATACCGGAAACTTTGAAGGTCAATTGATTGACCTCGTGCGTATTGCGCGCCGGCAACATGCAAGCCCGAATGCGCACGCCTGGATGCTCGGTAAGATGCTGTCTGACCGCGGCATAAGTTGGCTCGGTCCAACCGCTTTTGTCCGAGTAAACACCAACGATTTTGCCGGCAAAAATGTAGACCATGCAAACCGAAAGATCGTTCTCGCCTACGATCGATATTGAACCGGGCATATTGAATTGCACCAGGCTGTCGTGGGCGAAATCGAAGATGTGTTGAGCATTGGCATATTCAGAAATTTCAATGGTCTTGCCGTGGAACAATGCGGCTGCAGCGATAACCAGCTCTTCGTCAAGACTGTATATGGTTATTGTATGGTCGGCCGAGGCCAGGTCTTTCAAAGCCAGCACGTAGGCTGCTTCGTTGAACACATGTTGCTGCAAGCCTTGCTTGCCATAAATGCAGCCGAGAATTCTGCCACGAAATATAAGAATGGCCGATCGCGATTTGTTTGTTTCCGATTCTATTTGCAAGCAGCATGACTGCCGTTTATTTTGAATTGACAAAAGTAATCTCTGATAATCAGATTTTGTCAGCGATTGAAACTGATCGGGCGGGCCAGATTGCGACGTCGGCAACATGCTTGTAGCCCGGCGATTCGAGCCACTGTAGGCAATTTCCTGTTCATCAGGGGTTTTCATTAGCTCTCCGGCTACCAGTGTCGTGCTCATTTTTCCGTGCCTCTGCCATGGTTCTGATCGAATTTTTGTTGTTACCTTTCGCTGGCCGCCAAGAGCTAGTGCCAACCTTTTTCTAGTTGGACCGCTGCTTTTTACAGTGAAAGTGGTAACAGGCTCAAAGCCTAACGGCGTCCAGATTTCGTCTGGAACTTCGAGTACTTATCTCTGCCGCTAACTGCATCCTACCTGATTGGCTGTGAGGTATGTGTGAGCCGGCATGGGGATTCGCGTGGGATGGCGCAGAAAACGGTTCGTTTAATCAAATAATTCTCTTCCAACCTCAACTCCTCTTGATTGAGTAGATGACAGGAACCTGAGGTTTTGCCTGGAGCTACTGATATCCATTTATTCCAACAGAAAATGTCTTCTCTGCCAGCGGCGGATAATCTAGTGTATATCCACCAGAAACGAGATACCTAGCGAACTCTGGGGGTGCTAAGAGCAGATTTGCGATGCTGGCGCAACGCCAAATGGATACTTTTAATGCCTTCTGCTTTCTTGTGTTTAAGTGGCACTTTGGCTCAGATGATCATCTATCAAAGCTTGCGCTTGCGAGTTTCCACGAGGTTGCAAAGTGAGACTCACAGCAGCTTCAGTTGATCATCAAGGTGTCTTGTATCATCCCCCCGGCCCGGTGGATGATGCATTTGGAAGTCCTTCCGACGCGGTCTTTCTACAACCAAATGCTTCGCGAAAGCAATTCCGGCGTCGGAGGACTCCCCTTACTAATGATAAAACGACTCTTCCGTTTCGGCGCAAAGTTCTATGGCTGTAGTGTCTTAATGGTGTTTCACCATTGCTGCAACTTTGTATATTCGGTCGATATCTGATGTTGCGGTGGTATCACACCTAGTATCAGCAGATATTATGTTGCTGACAACAGCAAACAGGTCTTCCCGGCTTGTAATATTGGGGATCGGCGCATCGTATTCGCAACCTTCGCGATCAACAATAGACTCGTTTAAGATCAGGTTGAGCCGGAACGCGATTGTTTCTTCCAGTTCTGCCCGTTAGTTGATGATTTTCTCACTTGCTCAAACACAGCCGTTTTTTTTACGGTTGCTCGTACACCTTTTTTTTACAATTTCCTACGGAGAACGGCGAAAAACAGAGCTGAGAATGAGACAGCTAACCCTCTCAACAACAGCCCATGCGCAATATGGTTCGCTCGTTTATGCCTATCGCCTCTTCTTGCGACGTACAGCGAGTCTTTAACACGTCCCCCTCGCTGTGGTCGCGCATCCGCTGATCGGAGGTCAGTCGTGTTCATGTCCAACTTAGAGGTTCGTCCGGAGGTCGGCGTGCGGCACCACGACGGGTGCTTCGGTCGCACGACTCCCAATGTGATTCGGCCCAACCGCGGCAAGCGCAGGAATCGACTGCATCCGCTGGCAAGCTGGGCGCTGGCGACGCTGGCGTCGGCCCTCAACAACCCTACCAGCGAGGAAAGCTATCGCCACTCTCTCAAAGTGGTGCTCGTCCTGTCTCTACTGAATGATTCGCTCAAGGCCGCCATCGCTGCCGTGGTGCACGACATCGGCAAGGCAAAGATCGATCCGCTCGTGCTCTATTGCCCGGGCCAGCTGACGCCTGAGCAGCGCCTGCTGGTCGAGAGCCACGCCAACTGGACGCGGATAATGCTCGGCGAGCGGAGGTTCTACGGCTGCTTCGCCGACGTGGTGGAGATAGCTTCCAACCATCACGAATTCGGTGACGGAAGCGGCTACCCTAACCATCTTACGTGGAAGGATCTCTGTCCTCACACCCGCGACCTGACGGTGGCTGACATCGCCGAGGCCCTGATCTCAGACCGCATCTACAGAAAGGCGATGTCGGTGGCGGCTGCCCTCGCCCTCATGGAAGAGCTGTACCTGCAGCCTGGCAAGATCGATGCCGGCTCCTTCGCCAGACTCAGGTTGCAAGCGCACCATCTCAAGCGCATCGCTCCGGTCACCAGCCTTCCAGTTCTGTATCAGTCGGTGACCGCCGTCCTGGAGGCGAGGTCAATCCAGTACGAGGGGCTGACAGGCTTCCAGCCACGCGTTCCCTACGACCGCTTCTATGGGGCGGCCGAGCGTCCCTCTCTGCACTGGCATACCTTCAATCATGTCGCCTGATCCGAGCAATGGAGGTGCTCAATGTGGGATGAGCAGACGACCCTGATTCTGCAAAACATCGTCTATCTCGCCCTTGGAGCTTTCCTCATGATCCGCTGGCTGTGGCGGCGCTCAACCGTGCAGTAGTTCGCTTGAGTATGAGCCGGCGAGCAAAATCCGGGACGGCCCAGAGTCCTCGGTTTTTGCTCGCCGGCTCACCTACACCACAGCGGGTACCATCGCCACCATATTTAGTTCCATATCTTGTTATCCGTTTCCACTATATCGGATCGTATATTAAGGACAAAACCCTGGGGCGAAGTTCCCATCGAGCTTGACGCTCGATAGGATGTCCCAGGGTTCCGACCGTCTCTGACGCGAGAGATGATTGACGTTGCTTGTCGTTCGCTTCAGTCGTCGTGTGATCTCCGACCACTATCGCGAACCATCTGCTTGAACTCCTCTGCCGCTGGGTCGTCCAGATGCGCGGTCAGCGGATCGTCGTAGCGTCGCAGCCAGGCCCATGCGTCAGCGCGACCGACTTCGTGCGTCTTGAACTTCCAGCCGAAGGGGTCGCCAGCCCCGAGCAGGGTAAGACCACACGGTGCGGCCAGGTGGGTGCGAAGGACGGCCCTCCGCACATCTTCCGTGTAGCTGGTTGGCACCGTGCTCCCGCCCAAACCGATGAACTCACAGTAGCGCCCCCGCTCCACGCCGGCATCATGGTTGCATGCCGCCACGGCAGCGGCCAGATCCTCCCAGTGTTCCCTCGGACACGGGAAGTCGTGAGTGGCCGGGGTGACCACCCTCAGGTAAGGCAGTTCATCGATCCCCTTGTAGGGACCGAAGTCATGCTTGCGATGGTACTTGGTGACGACGATGTCGGGGATCCCCTCGTCATCCATCAGCTTTGTGAGCCAGTCGGGCCTCTTGCCCAAACCCTCCCCCACCCAGAGGAAGCCGCCGGCTGCCTTCACCTCGTCTCGGCAGACAGCCGCACGCCGCTTCGCATCCGCGATGTTGAGGTCTCTGTCGCCTCCTTCGTCTCCCTGGCGGGGGAAGTAGCGAGGATGAACACGCCTTGCGGTTGTCCTGAACATCTCGGCAGCCATCTCGTCGAGGGACATGCCGACGAAGCGGTGGGCTTCACTGCCCTTGAACGGGAAAGCGTAGGGCCCACGTGCGTGCCCGATGAAGTGGTCACCGACCCCGCAGTGAGAGGTCTCCATCAAGCCCCGAGTCCGTTCGCGGTGCCAGAGGAAGCCCTCCTCCTCGTGCTTGATCCAGTCGGGCACGTCGCCTCCCCAGACCTGGCCGACCTTGGCGGTGACTTCGTCACCGATGAATGCCGGCTCAGGCGGCGCACCTCCCCACCAGTTCTCGAGGTAGAGATGCGGGTAGAGCCAGCGGTCACCGACGGTGGCGAAGCTAAGCATGCCGATCAGGGCGACGTTGCGCTCGGTAGCGTACTGTTTGAGGGCGACTCCTTGTCGGTGAAGGAGCCACTGCACGAACTGCCAGAACTGGCACGTCTGCCTGAACTCCGTCCTGTCAGCATGGCCGTCGAGCCACTTGCAGGAGGAAGCGTGGGTGGTCAGGTGGGAGGGCCAGTTCTTCCAGTCGCCGTCGCCGAACAGCTCCGCCAGCGTGCGGTAGCATCCGTACGGAGCAACCCAGCGTCGCGCCGAGCAGAAGGCCTCGAACTCGTGGGCCAGTTGGTGACCCGTCCTGACGCACTCCTCCTGGAAGCGGCGGAAGGCCTTCCACAGCACCATGCGCTTGAGGAGCAGGACGGTCGGGTACTTGATCAGCCCCCGACGCAGGTGGAAGAGGAGCGTCGGGTCAACCGTCTGCTTGATGTCCGCCGCCTCCAGACAGGGCACGTCCTCTGGACTGACGCTCACCTGCACCGGATTCAGTGCCCCGGCGAGAAGCGGCATGAAGGGGCTGGGATCTAACGGCCCCGAATCGGCGTTGGGCAGATCCCAGACGCCCCAGATGCCCATCTTACTGGCGAAGTCGATAGCATCACGGCGAGCCTGGTTGTCACCGCACCCCCAGTCGTGTGTCTCTTTTGCCGGCCGCAAGGCCAGGCTCGGCGCGAGGATCGCCACGCGCTTAGGCGACTTGCCATTTCGGTTTTTTAGTCCCCAAAACATCATCCACCTCCTACGGTTGGTGCCCGCACCGATTGGTCCCGAGACCGATCGAGCAAGTTTGAAGCCACTCCGGAGAGACAACCTCCCCGAAGCTTGGCGTATGCTAAAAGCCGTTCTCATACGAACACGGCTGTGGTGTAAAACCCGGGATCAGCGAATGCCCGGATTGCATTTGAACCTGTGCCAGATTGTCTTCCTTGGTCCTCTGGTTTGGATATTCTGTCTCGCTGATTTAAACGCCGATGAAACGCAAGAACCCTACTGACCTGCCTCAAACGAAGTCATCCTTTGCGAACATTTTTTCTGACT
>PSRH01000248.1 GCA_003175915.1 Candidatus Melainabacteria bacterium
AGGTAGCGCGGCTTCTTTGCTGGCAGGAACGGGCTTGTGAACATGACGATTTTCTCGATCGCTTCTCGCTCTTCTCCCACGGCCACCCCACCGATGGCGTAGCCGGGCAAGTCCATGTTGGTGACGAATTTGGCCGATTGCTCCCTTAGATCCTCGTATATGCTGCCTTGTACGATTCCGAATAATGATTGCTGATCGGCTCTGGCATGCGCCTCAACACACCGCTCTAACCAGACGTGGGTTCGTTCCATGGCTGCTTTCGCCTGTTCATGGGTCGCCGGATTCTTGACACAATCATCAAACGCCATGATCACGTCTGCTCCCAGGGCGTTCTGAATTTCCATTGACTTAGCTGGATCGATGAAATGCTCTTTGCCGTCTTTGTGATCTTTGAAAAACACACCCTCGTCTGTGATCTGGCGGAGCGCATCCAGGCTAAAAACTTGAAATCCACCCGAATCTGTCAGTATTGACTTTTGCCAGCCGATGAAATCATGCAAGCCGCCGGCGCGCTCGACCAATCTATGACCAGGGCGCAGATAAAGATGATAGGAATTGGCCAGCACAAGTTGGGCTCCGCAGCTAAGCACTTGCTCGAAGGTTAGACCTTTGAGAGTTCCCTGGGTGCCAACCGGCAGGAAAGCCGGAGTCTCAACTTCGCCATGCCGCGTCTTGATGCGCCCGGCCCTCGCCCCAGACCAGGGGCATGTTGCTTCAACGATGAATGAAAGAGGTTGTGGCACAGGGGTTTTAGATAACTAAGAACTAGAGAAACATTATCGCAGCAAGTGCTAACATTGCCGCATGATTTTGGCAACTATTCAACGATTAGGATCGAGCTGGGCAATTCTTGCCGGAATTATTTTGTTTGCACTGGCTAATTCTCAAATAGACGCTTTTGCCGGCACTCAAGTTGAGGCTTTGCTAGCACGTGGCGACGGTGAACTGAGAGCCGGGCACTATGCGATCGCTCGCCGGTGCTATCTCAGTGCTCTTGCTTACGAAAGAGACAATGTGAAGATTTTGCTGAAGGCGGCTCAAGCAGAAGAAAAGATAGGTGATCTCGATTCAGCAATAAAACGAGCCCGGCTAGTCACTCAAATTGATCCGAAGAACGTCGATGGGCACGCAGCCTTAGGGCGATATCTGGAAGCCAACCGCGATCCTAAGGCGGCCGAGCTTCAATACGAAAGAGCAATAGAGCTAAGCAAGGATCAAAGCGAAGCGACCAGTCTTGAAGGCAAGGCAATTCGATTGCTGATCGATCTGGATGACTTAGACAGGGCGGATCGTCTTTCGCTTTCCTGTCTTAAAGGCAACAAGAAGAATGCGGAAAGCCACTATTTTCGAGGGCTCGTTTTGTCGAAATCGGAGCGGCAACCAAGAATGCAAGAAGCCCTGAAAGAATTCCAACAAACCTTAGCACTGGCACCGGAATGTAATGCCGTTCACTACCAATCGGCGCTGCTCTATCTGAAGCTGGGTCAGAAAGATGAAGCGACGCAGGAGCTTAAAACGTTCATAAAAAATAACCCTCCTAAGAATGAGCTTGAGGAAGCAAAAGGTCGTTTGGAGCAGATATAAATGGCTTTGCCTTGATCTTATTTCGCTAGTTGCCTTTAGAGGATCGACCAGAAAAATAGTGGTCCAAGTCGGCTGCAATCATATTTGTTCTCAAATTTCGGCCACTGATATTGAGGTGATAGGGGGGCTCGAAAAAATTTTTGGTGGGCAGAACGTAACGACGAGGATCAGCCAGCACCGGGACATCGAGTTGCCCATGCGTCCAGGCGGAAATGCTGCCGTCTGAGCTTTTGGACGGAATGAAATAATCAGGCGGCACCGGAGGCGGTATCAGTACAACATCCACTCCTCGACTCGATGCCCATTTGCCAAAGCAATTGAGCAATCCCTCTGCTTCCCGATTCATAGGACCAAACAATTCCCAGTGCGCTGAGTTGACGACGTTCGGCCGGTTGAAATGGCCAAAATAATCACCGTTTTTGTTGAAGCAATACCGGGCTGCAGTTCCGATCTGCGCGCTAACTTCCCACTGGTTATAAGGATCGGGCAAGCCATGCAACATTGCCATCACCATTGAATAGACGGCAGCCCATTTAGCTATGAAGCACCGGTGCAGCGTCTGGAGTAGCTTGAAGGCGGCATGCGGGGAAGATAGATGTGCTCTCAGAATGAAAAGCACTGAGCGAGGATAGACTTCGACTGCCCGAATTAAATCGGGAGATCCGTCAACAAATCCTTCCGGGCCGTTAGTAACTTCGATCGATGTTTTTGTAAAATTGATCCGTTTTCCCGCCATATCTTGCAGAATGTAATACTCTGGCACGAGAACGATGGTATCGCCGGGGGTGATATTGTCCTTTACTTCTTCGAGCAGGTATCTCAATCCAAATGGGGCGCAGAGTCCCATGTTCACCACCGGTCTGTGGAACTTAGCCTCAATCAGGCTGCTGTCAAGCCCAAAAGCAAGATTGGACCCGCCTATGAATATGATCTTTGGAGAGTGGGCGACTTCAAGTAAATGATGCTTGTCGCTTAAGGCCGCGAAATAACCGAGCTTTGCGGCCCGGGGCGGCAGGAGAAAGGTTAAGATCGCGAAGAGGCAAAAAAGAAACGCGGCAACCATAGATGCAGGAACGACGATCGCAGGAACGCGCTTTACGCTTTCGATCGAACTGTTTCTGATGCTCGTAGCCAACATGTCAAAAATGAGAAGAAGATGGGATGATTCGTCCGTGCTAGCTTAACTGAATACCTTTGCTGAAATCATTAACATATAGAACTTGATAGCGATTCACTCAATTCCTGCCTTTTTCTCGCTTACTGAAACTACTATATAGTCGCTGGCTAAACCGACAGGATTGTTATTCTTGTCTAAAGCTCTTAAACGGAGTTGATATAAGCCCTTTGACGGGAAGTCGTTGAGCTTGAGTGAGAAGCTCCCGTTTTTTTGAGGAAATCGTTTGATCTCAATAGTCATTTTGTCCAGGTTTTTCGCGTTAGGTGTAGCGAAGCTCCCGCTCGGTCGCGTAGTTTCGCATACTGCCGAACTGGCACCAGCAATTTCGCCGCAATCGTAAAATAGAGTCTGGCAATCATGCGATTGATTGAGCTCTAGCGTTCCGCGTTTCTCTAAGTAGCCTGAATGTTCGAAGAAGAGCCTTGGTAAAATGGCATCTGCCCGCTTCAACGCCAGTTGTTCAAGAATCAAATTGGCATTGGCCGGGAGGAGCAACCTAAAGCCGTGGCAAGTTCCCCCGAAACACCACTCCGGTAGGCTGTGTAGTGGCAGCAATACTTCTTGTTCGTCTGCCCTTGGTTCGAGGCAAGCCTGCGTCCTGTAGCGTAGATCGAATTTGCCGATGATCTCGTTGCTATACAAAAGGAGAATGGTCCTATCGCTTGGACTGCCTTGTCGATTGAGCATTTTCAATTTCAGCGTCAGAAAATCAACTGGCCAGCAAGGCACTCCGTTGAGATTGATCTCTAACTCCGGTCGCATAGTTTCTGCCTGTTGTGCAGAGATTGAGATACCACCGTCAGCGGTGCCATTCAAGACTGTGCCGAAAGATATCGGCGATAGAATCTTTTTCAGTGCCTCGCCTTGCCAGGCTATTGGAGAGGGCATCTGTTTTTCACTAATGATCACTGGCTTTAAACACCGCGTAGACGAGTCCCAATAGAAGCAGCGAATGTCCTTGCTTTTCTCCAGCAATGAATTCTTCAAGAATCCGAATGGCGTGACAGAATCGCTATCGTTCAAGGCATAACAATTGAATCTGTCTCGATTGATTTGAGGAAATTTGGTCATACCGTCTATGGCGTTAAGACAAACAAATGCACCTTTATAGCTATTGGGGAGGCCGACCAATAGAACGGGCGGGTCACCTGGGAGTTTTTCGTACAATAGCCTAATTTGTCGTTGAACTATGTTCGATAAGCGTCCGGCCTCAGCCCAGGCCTGATTATTTGTGCTCAAAAGAAAACCGGACAAGAAAAGCATGCAGGCATAGAACAAAAGCAGGAACCTGGAAAATATTTCCTTTTTTACGGGAAGCAATGCCCCGCAAGCAATGAACATAGACAATGGAACACTGGCAAGGTAACCCAGGCGACTCCCTTGTAGGTTGTCGGCAATCATGAATACTTTGTAGACGGGAACAAGGGCCAGAACAAACCATAAGAAAGCGAAAGCGGCCAGTCTTCTGACCTGAGGATTTCTCACGGCCGAGATTGTCGATAGTATTGCGCAGAGCGCGAGGCCGGCTTCCCAGAGTTTCACAAAGACATTGTGCTCACCGAGCAATTCTTTATTGATCGGTACTACTAACATGCGCAGACCATGAATGATCCGGGAAGCAAAAGCGGCAGGATCAGAGTTTAGAGCCAGCGAGTTGTCGTAGCCTCCGATAAATGTGCCGAAGCAAACGAGACGTAAAAGAAAGTAGCCGGCCAAAATCGAGAAATAGGGTGCCGTTTTTATAGCGATTCGCTTCCAATCGAACAAGGGAGTCGCAGCTTCACGAGCTGGCACTGGAAATAATTTGCCGAAGATAATCTCACAAAGAGCGACTGTCGGTGGCAGCGCGATCGCCGTCTCCTTGCAAGTGAATGCCAGGATGCTCAAAGAGAGGGAAACTCCGAGAAATTGACTATTGCCCGAGAAGCGCCACCGTATATAGCACCAGAAAGCGGCCAGGGAGAACATAGTGCACATGCTATCCACTCGTCCAATTAACCAGACTGTTGCCTCTGAATGGAGCGGATAAAGAGCAAACAAAAAGGCAGCGACCATGGCAAATCGCCGAATCGCGATCGACCTCTCAATTGATGAGAGAATTGCCAGATCCCACACTATCAACCCGAGAAAACCACTAGCGAGGGCCAGGCAGCCCAAATTGGTCAGGCGAAACACCAGGCTCTTAGGACCCCAGAAGAAGAACTCAAGCGCCATAGTGGCGGTAATCATTGGACGATAGAACTGAGTCAGTTGACTGTCCATCCAAGGGTGATGAAAGTTGCGCCATATTACTTCGGGATCTCGCATCGCTTGCCTGAGCCATGGCAAATAGGCGTAATCGTCACCCGCAAAAAAATTGAACAAAACGGGTCGATAAGCTAAGAAGATGGCTGCCACAAGGGCAAAGAAAGCGACTAGCAAAAGTCCCATGTGCAAGTCAGGTTGTTGGCCGGAACCAGCCTTTTGCGTGATGGCGCTTTCATGTAGTCGGGTCAGTCCTGGCATATTGCCTTACCTGCCGTTCTGAGGAAAATCAAGGAGCAATCATTATTGCTGACTTCGGTCACGCCTCACAGTGTTTGGCGAACGAAAGTCTTCAATTGTCACGTAATAAGGAGCGGATTGAGTCGATAAGGGCCAGATCTCTCAGCTAGCTTTGAAAATTTTTACCCCTCAGTCCGATTTTTCTCAGGTTTGCACTTAATCCGTCTTTGCCACAGATTGGTCACAGGCGGCCCTTTAAGGTGACGATCGGGTTTGAGTTTCCGGCCAAAAACGAGGTATTTATGTCAGAATTCCAAAGACGCGAAGCTGGCGAGCGCCAGGCACTAGCGAGACAATGGCAGATCGCCCAGAGAAGTATTGCTGCGCAGCAGTGGCGAGGGATGCGCCTTTTGCAGGATTCCAAGTTTGAACCGTTTGCTGCGCAGCAAACGGTAGACAAACTGTTTCCCAGCTATGGCGATGTATTTGGCCGGGAAGCGGCCTGGCGCCCGGGCGTGGGCAAAGACGAGGTAAGCAGGCCCGTCTATAGTTTCGCCAATGCCCTTCCTGATCAACCGAAAGCACTAATGGGAAATCTCGATCAACTGCTCAGGCAACGTCTTAAAGACTGGCGCAGTCCTGATCTTACCGAACTGGGTGTCTGGTCGACTGCATGTAGGTCTATTTTGGACAAGCTGGCCAATATCAACAATTGCACTGAGTATCGGGATAGCTTTCACAAGGGAAGCGCCCAGGAAGCCTGGCAAATATTGCAAAGAAAGAAGGCCACCGACGATTCTTGGAATGCTTGGCAAAGAGCCGATAGTGAGGTTTCAACCCTCATTCCTCAGAACCGCGCCGAAGCGCAAGACGCCTCAGCGCTCAAGCAAAAGCAGCGAGCCCTGAAAGCTATCGAGGATGGGGAAGTTAAGTCAGGCGTTGCACCCCCACATGCGGCACTGCCTGTGATACCAACCAATGGCTCGATGCCTCCGGTCGCTCCGCAACGCCAGACCTGCCGTTCCCCGGGTGCGGCAATCAACAAGCCAGGGCTGGAGTTGCCACAGCCAAGCAGTGATTTTGGCAACGGCCTGAGGGAAGCCGAATTCAGTCATTTCCCACGACGCAAACTTAAGTTTTAGACTGAGAGAGCGTACTGGTCCGCTGGCTGTTTCGACGCTCCCGTTCTAGGCGATGGGCAAAGCCATAGACAGCCCACTTGAACTGGTGAACCTTAAACCTGTGGAAGCCAGCCTGTTTCATTTCTTCGTAAGCCTGGTCGGCCGTCCAATTGTCACACTTAATTCGGTGCATGGCACAAAAGGCGCCGGTACGATCGGCGCCATGTACGCAGTGGACATAAATGGGTCGCATCGCCTCATCGTCCAAAATCGAGAAGAATCGCTCAATTTCCTTGCGCGTGGGCAGTATCCAGTAGGACAGAGGGATGCTGATGAAGTTGAGCCCGTGTTTCTCAGCCAGGGCTCTTTCTTTTTTGATCGCGTTCATATTCCAGCGTAGGCAAACAACTGTGCGAATACCCAGCGCCTTGAGCTGCTCAAATTCCTCTTCCTTTGGCTGCCCGCCACGGTAGAGCCAGGCGCTTACCTGGCGGAAATTCTTGATTGTGGTAGCGAATTTCTGCACTTTGCTCTCTTGCGCTAACTGTTACGCTTGTTCATCTATCTAAAATACGTTAGCCAATTTAACACGTCCGGGCTGCACCGTCAGATCTTTATGGAAACCCCGATTGGCTGTAGCATTGGCTTATAGCCCTCCGTAAGTGTAGTGACGGAATTGTGAGGCAATTGTGGCTTTTTCAGGCAGTATGAGAAGAATTAAGGCGAAACTCAAAGCCAACCGTGGCAAGTGTATGACAGCCAACATATCAGCCCGTGGCTCCCTGCTAAGATTGGCTAACGGTCTGGCTCAAGGTTTGGCTGGTTGAAGATGATATTTGCCCTCATCTCAGTCTATCTAAGATGCATGGAGAGGCTTGGATTCAAGGCACTCGATAGGATATCCTTCGCATTACTATCGACTCCCCACTCAGCAGATGAACGGCGAGCTAAAAGATGGAGATTAGCCCTTCCTAATCGAGGCTCCTCCAGCTTCCTGTCTAGGATCCGGATCGTTGACACCAAATCCAGTGTGTAGTCTAATTCGCCTTGTTGAGCCGGAGTGAGTAACTTTTGCGAATCAAAGAAATAGAGCTTGACAACTTTAAGTCCTTTGGAAAGCCCACGCTGATCCCGATGTTAGGCGGGTTTACAACAATCTCCGGCCCCAATGGTTCAGGCAAGTCGAATGTTATCGACAGCCTCCTTTTTGCCCTGGGCCTATCGTCTACGCGCTCGATGCGGGCTGAGAGATTGCCCGATCTTTTAAACAACTTAAGTGGCAAGAACGAAGCCAAGGTCACGGTTCGCTTCACCAACGATGCCGGTGAAGAACTCGAGGTGATGCGGCGCATCAAGGTGAAAGAGAATGGCTATGTAAGTACCTACTTCCTCAACGGTAGAGGAAGCACGCTGACGGACATACATGAGAGCCTGATGAAATATAACGTTAGCCCTACGGGCTTCAACGTGATTATGCAGGGCGACGTCACCGGTATCGTCACGATGAGCGCTGGCGAACGTCGAAAAATTATCGACGAACTGGCTGGCGTAGCGGAATTTGACAGGCGCATTGAGCAAGCCGGTCTGGAGTTGCAGGCAGTTGCCGAGAAGATCGAACACCAGAAGATCATTCTTGAAGAGATTGTCAAAAGATTGGAGGTGCTCAAAACTGACCGCGATCAGGCCCTCAAATACCTTGAATTAAAAGAGCAGAAGGAAACCGTCGAGAAAGATTTGATCTTTGTTCGGGCGCATGATCTGCAAGTCAAGATCGATTCGGAAATCGCCGAAATCGAAAAACTGAATGCCAAAGAGAAAAAGCTTCTTGAAAAGCACGAACAGACTGAGATAGCGCTTCTCAGCCTGCGGGCGGAAATGGCCCGCATCGACCAGGAAATCAAAGAGAAGGGCGGCAATGAACAGTTGTTGCTCAGACAAGAACTGGAAAATACCCGCGGTGAATTAACTAGAGAAGAGAACAAGCTCTCCAACTTGAATGCTGTCATTGGCGAAAAGCAAAAGCTCCTCAAAAACATACAGGGCCAAATCAAGAGCATCGACAAGCGTGTCAATGACCTGACCAGGCAACGCAAACAACACCTGGAAGACCAGCAGGCCGTGCGCCTTGGTCTTATGGAAAAACAGGGTGCCTACAGTGCCGTCACGGCGGAACTGGACATTTTGCGTCAGGAGAAAGATCGCTCCTCGGATCGGGTCACCGGCCTGCATCTGGATCTGCAAAAGCTGCGCGATGAGAAGCACCGCATCGAGGTGCGAAAGACAGAGCTAACCACCAAGAAAAGTGGTCTGGAAAAGGAAAATGACGGGCTGCGTCAGAGACTTTCTGAGCTCATCGAGAAATCCGGGGCAATGAAACGGCATCGCGAAGGCAATGATCGGTCGTTCGACGATAACGGCGCTCGCGTAGCCGGCATTGAGCGGACAATCCAGCAGCTGGAAGCTGAACTTAAGTCTACCGAGGAAGAACTGGAAAGCAAGCGCCAGGCGCTTGAGGCTGTCAATCGCCGGATCATCCAATTGGAAACCCACAAAGAAGTAGCTGGGGAGTCGGGATTTGGCAAAGCAGTCGAAGCGATACTTTCCAACAAAATAGAGGGTGTACACGGTACCATCGGTCAACTCGGTAAGGTCGAGGAAGAATACACCGTCGCCCTTGAAACTGCCATTGGCGGACGCTTAGGCCATGTGGTGGTGGAGAGCGATGAAATTGCCCAGCGTTGCATAGAGTTTCTCAAGAAGTCGCAAATTGGCCGAGTCACCTTTGTTCCCCTCAACAAGATCGTCACACAGCCACCCGGTCTTTTGCCCAATCATCCCGGCGTCATTGATTTTGCCTACAATCTGATTGATTTTCATCCCAGATTTGCCCGCGCCTTTCAATATGCTTGCGGCCAGACTGTCATTGTCGAGAGTATGGAAGTGGCGCGTAAACTCATTAACCAGGCCCGCCTGGTCACAAAAGAAGGTGAGTTGTTTGAGAAGTCCGGCAGCATAACCGGCGGAACAGAAAAGTCACGCATGCATTTCTCCAACAAAGGAGAATCCGACCTGACCGTAGTAAGACAGACGGCCAATAGCCTGAATGATCAGTTGCGCTGGCTCAAAGAGACCATGGTCGATCTCAATGCTGGACTTGCCGATGAGCGGGAAAAGCTCAATCAGGCCCGCGGTGAGCATGCCCACCAGCTTCTCGAACGGGAAAGTCGAGAAAAGCAAGCGGCGGACCTGGACAAAGAAATTGAGGAATTGAAGCCGCGCCTGCGCAAAAATGCCGAGGAAATGGAAGCGATCGATAACGAAGTCGCTGGCATGGAAACGTCAATCGAGGACGTCGTCAAGCAAATAACTAAGCTGGAAGAGGATTTGAACGCGCTTATCGGTACCGGCGGCAGTTCTGCCACCGAGAAGCTCGTCCAAGAATCCGAAGATCTAAGAGGCGACATCGAGAGCATCGAAGCCGAGATGCAGGAAATCCAAAGGTGTCTTGACAAGTGTGACACCGAGATGAATGTCGAACAGAACAACCAGGCTGGATTAGCCTCTCAGTTGCAGGAGCACTCGCAAGAGGTCGAGCAGGCCCAGGCTCTTAAACCCGAACACGAGCAAAAGATTCAAACTTTCCACGATGCAATCGCTGAAATGGAGAACAAAGTAAAAGAATTATCCTCCGAGTTAGAAGAAATGCGAGCCGAAAAGGAAAAGGCGCATGAAGCGATCACCGCCGGTGAAGTAGCGAAGACGAAGATCGATCAAGATCTGATCCACTTGAACGAGCAGCGCCAGGAACGGAAGCTTTCCCAGTTCGATTTGCTCAAAGATTTGACTGCCATGCAGGAAGAGATCGAGCGGCTTAAAGCAGAAAACCCCGATTATCAACCGCCTTCTGCCGCCAATGTGGAGCAATTGAAAAACCAGGTAGAGCGCCTCGAGAAGCGCATGCGCGCCCTTGAACCGGTCAATATGAAGGCTCTGGAAGAGTACAATCAGACCGATGAACGACAGAAAGAGCTGAACGAGCACCTTTTGACTCTTACGAATGAAAAGGAAGAAATCATTCTACGCATCAATGGTTACGATGAACTGAAGAAACGCACCTTCCTTGAGACTTTTGAAGCAATCAATCAGAACTTCCAGGACATTTTTGCCGAGCTGTCTCATGGACACGGCAGGTTAGAGCTGGAGAATCCGGAACGTCCGTTCGAGGGTGGCCTGATCATTCGAGCCCAGCCAAGGGACAAGAAAATGCAGCGCATCGAAGCCCTATCAGGTGGCGAGAAGTCCCTCACGGCTCTTTCCTTCGTATTCGCCTTCCAGCGCTATGCACCGGCACCGTTCTACGCATTTGACGAAGTCGACATGATGCTCGACGGTTCTAATGCCGAGCGCTTGGCGCGCATGGTCAAGCGCCAATCGGAAATAGCTCAATTCGTCGTGGTCAGTTTAAGAAGACCAATGATTGAAAATGCCGATCATGCCATCGGGGTATCTCTGAGAGCTGATGGTTACTCTCGCGTAGTCGGCATTCGAGAAGTACATATTCCAGAAATGCAGCAAACTGAGGAGCAGGCCGCGGCTAGCGCCTGAGAGATCATACGAATAGTTTTGGCTCCCACGAAGGAAATGGCAAAGACGAAGCTCATCTAAGCGTCGTGCCAGCCCAAGCTGACTCATCAGCTATGCCTGCCTTTGATGTCACCCAGGGAGGTATCGAGTTTCTCGTCAAGCTTGCTGAGTCCGGAGAAATCGACCCGAAATGTGTCGATATCATAGACGTCACCGATCGTTTTCTACAGGCCATAGCCGCCGCCCCTAAGGAAAATCTGCGCCAGAGCGGCAAAGTTCTCTTCCACGCCTCAGTCTTACTGCGCATGAAAGCTGAGGCGCTCCTGGCCGATCGAAGCGATAGCATCGATGGTGGTGGCGACGATTTTCTCGACTTTGGCGACGATGGTAGCGTCATCTATGACGCCAACAAGCAGGTTCTTGCCCGGCAAATGACGCTGGAGATGCTGGAAAAGGCCCTGGTGCGGCGCGCTAATAATCGCCAGAATCGCCAGCGAAAGGTGACCCTGGACCAGCTTGTTCATGCCCTGAAAGAAGCGGAGCGTATTGAAAAAGCCCGTCGCGAGCGTAAGCCAAAAGCCCGCATCCAGCTGGCCGGCTATCAGGAAGTTCGCGATGTCGATGATATATTGGACCTGGCCCACGACGAAAATATCGAGGTGACTATAGAGCGCGCCGAAAGAATATTCCTGGAGATGAATCCGGGTGATTGTCTGGCTCTCGTCGGTTTGGTGCGCAAACTCGGTCCCCGCTCCGATTGGGTGGACGCATTTTTGGCGGCTCTCTTTTTATCCAATGCCGGTAAAATAAGGCTGGAGCAACCAACTTTCTACGGGCCGCTGTTGCTTATCAGATGTGAACCGGAAGCACCCGTGCTAGAACTGGCGAAGGCAGAATGAGTTTAAAGTCCAAGATCGAAGCAGTCCTATTTCTTACCGATAAACCGCTACGGGCCCAGGCCGTGGCCAGGATCGTCAATGAAGACGTCCAGGTGGTGAGGCAAGCCATTCTTGAGCTGATTAACGATTACGAAACCCGCCAGGGCGGATTGGAAATTTCAGACGACGACGGCTACATCGTTCAAGTCAAGGATGAATACGCTTCAATCATCGATGAATTTGTGCCGATGGAATTGCCTACATCTTTACTCCGCACCCTCTCGGCCATTGCCATCAAACAGCCGGTTGCCCAATCGGAAATCATCAAGATTCGCGGTGTGGGCGCCTACGATCATATAAAAGAATTGATGGAAAGAGAGCTGGTCGTTAAGAAAGAAGAGGGCGGTCGCTCGCCGCTTCTCACCACGACCAAGAAGTTTCAGGAGTACTTCCGCCTTTCGCACGATGCTAAGTCGCTCAGGCAGGAGTTGAAGAGCCAGGATAAAGCAGCAGATGAAGCTGCCGGTGTGGAGGCTGCCGTGATAGAAACGGTCGCGGATGTAACCGCAGTGGAAGAGACTACCGTAGCTTCCGACACCGAATCCAGCGATGCCGAAGCGGAGCCGGTCTTTGAGCCGCCGGCAGCCGAGGAGACGATCCAGGTCGATCCGGTCAGCATACCAGGCAATGCTCCTGAGGCTGTTCTCAGCGCGGACGAAATACGCACTTGAATAAGGTTGCTGCCATTGTCGTAGCGGGTGGGCGCGGCGAAAGGTGTGCTACTTCCGAAGAACTTCCCAAGCAGCTCCTAATCCTGGGCGGCCAACCGGTGTTCATCTGGTCTGTGAAAGTCTTTTGCCAGCATCCGAACGTGGATGAAGTAGTACTTGTGGTCCTGAGCAATCTTCTCGAGTCATTTCAGAAAGAGGTTCGCAAATATTTGCCTGATTCTTTAGCGAAGCTGAAATTTGTTAGCGGCGGATCCGCCCGCCAGTCATCTGTTCTGTCTGGCCTTGAGTATTTGGCCAAACAGGCAAGCCCGCCGAAATTCGTCCTTATTCACGACGCGGTAAGACCATTTTTGGATCGAGATGATTTGGACAGAGTAATTACCAGCCTGGCGGACGATCGTGGCTGCACCCTGGCGGTTCCGGTTACGGATACGCTCAAACAGGTCAAGAACGACCTGGTTACTGACACTCTGGACAGGCGAGGACTCTACTGCATGCAAACCCCGCAGGGAGGTGCGTTCTCCTTATTGTTGGCGGCTCATCGGAAAATGGCCTCAGAAGGGATTGAAACCACCGACGATGCCAATGTTTTGGAACGGGCCGGGATACCGGTGCAAGTGGTGATAGGTTCGCCCAGAAATTTCAAGATCACGACTGCCGAGGACTTTCACCTGGCCCAGGCAATCGCTAACAGCCTGAAAGAAAAGAATGGGGCCCGACACTATATATAGTGTATGCCCAATGCATTTCCAAACCTTATCAGTTGAACTCGCTTATAGTGCAGGCGCTTGCGCCATCTTTCTTCGCGCAGAGAAACGGCGCAAGCGCCTGCACTACATTTGGAGGCACTGGTCATTCCGCAGCAGTAGCGCTGAAGGCTAGAAGGCTTGCTAAATATACGTAATTGAATAGAATTATGGACGATTGGGTTACGCACCATATAAAATGGCACTCTCCATTTTCGAAAAACGGAACTGAATATTACGCCGATCGATCAAGCGGAGAGAGTCCTCAGGTAGACGAACAGGAAATTGCAGACACTCTTACTAAGCAAGAAAAGGCAAACAAATGGTTGACGATAGAAAAGACACGCTTAGGGACGAATCGGCTGGAAGCAAAAACGGAAAAACAAAAGTAGATCTCTTCCCCGCCCTTGCCGATCGCCGCATGATGCCGATCAACGCCATTCGCCAGCCGGTGGCCCCTCATATTGGCACGCAAATTTCGATTTTTAGCCCGGTCTCTTTCGAAGAAGCGCTCGACATTGTCGAATGCCTGAGAGGGCGGGCAGCAACGACAATCTCGCTTGATAACATGAAAAAGTGGGACGCCAGCCGCCTGGTCGACTTCGTCGCCGGTGCCTCGGCAGCCTTGGATGGCGACTTCCATAAGCTCAGCGAACAGGTTTATATCTTTTGCCCAAGCAATATAAAGATCACGGCTCCTCAAGCCTCCTTCCCAAAGGGTGCGTCGGCTCAAGGGCTGAATTCTCTTGATTTCCTTTTTCCAGAAGCGGGGGATAGCGAACGGTCCAAAGCCTTTACTGGCTGGTAGTAGTCAAGAGTACAGTTAAACAAATTTCAGGCGATAGGTTTTGGACTTTATCGCCCTGTCCACTTCAAGTTTTTTAACAGCACACCTCTGTTTGCACTGCTATTATGTATGCACTAAAGCGCAGGACGGAAATCCCGTCAGGTGCTATGTTTCCTCCTTACCTAATC